>JBBQTZ010000042.1:0-24833 GCA_038234405.1 Chitinophagales bacterium | reverse complement strand
CTCTCCATTTTTATTTTTCTTTTTGGCTGCTCATCAGGCGTAAAAAAAGAAACAGCGGTGGTTTCGGAAAGTATAATAAATACTGATTCCGCATTTTACCAGGCAGCCGAATATGCCCCGATGGATGCGGTATGGCTTCTCTGGCCAAAAATGCAGCACAAAAATGGTTTGCTAAACGAACAGGTAACCAAAACAATAATTGAAGCCTTAGCGCCTTCGGTAAAAATAAAACTGGTAGTTGCAAATGACAGCCTTAAACAGGTGGCGCTTCAAACTATACCTGATAGTCTTTTTAAAAATGGCACTGTTGAGCTGATGAGTTTTAATTACAATGAATTTTGGGCAAGGGATTTTGGTCCTGCGTTTGTTATCAACAACAAAGGCGAAAAAGCAATAGCCGATTTTATGTTTGATGGCTGGGGTTATGGCGATACCAACAGCCCACACACAATTACAGATGAAAAACTGGATGAAAATATTGCAGCTTATTACAAACTGCCCGTGCTGTCTTCAAACCTTGTAACCGAGGGCGGCGACCATGAAGTAAATGGCCTGGGCGACCTAATACTTTGCGAAGCAGTTGAGCTGCAACGCAATCCAAACCTGCGCAAAGAGCAAATAGAAAATGAATGTAAAAGACTGCTTGGTATAAAAAGATTTATCTGGATGAAACAGGGTGTGCGTGATGATGACAAAAGCACCAACGGACCTATTGATGGCCCGGGCAATAAAAAATACTACACCGTACTTACCACCAATGGCCATGTGGACGAATACGCAAGGTTTGTAAATGATTCTACCATCATGCTCGCCTGGATTGATTCATTGGAAAGAACAAATCCAATAGAAATTGAAACAGCAAACCGTATGGAAGTAAATTACAACATACTAAAAAAGGCAACCGGCCATAATGGAAAACATTTCAACATTATTAAGATACCCATGCCGTACCTGGTAACAGCCACTATGCAAACCGGGGATACAGTATATGATATTCTTTCAACACTTACCTATACAGATGGCTCAAAATTTCCAAAAGGAAAAAAAATAAATGTAGTAGCCGCAGCGAGCTATTGCAATTTCCTTATTGCAAACAACAGGGTACTGGTAGCAAAATATTATAAGCCTGGCATGGACAAAAAAATAAAATTAAGGGATGAAGAAGTACAACAGATTTTACAAAAAACATTTCCCGGAAAAACAATTATTGCCATTGATGCACTGGCAATAAATTTTGGCGGTGGCGGTATCCACTGCATTACCATAAATGAGCCCAAAGCAAAATAAATTGTTTTAGTTTATTGCAGCCACCAGCAGCAAAGTGTCATTTAATAGCACTAATTTCTTGATATACTTTATAGAAGGTTATACTTTGCTCAATTTAAAAAAGGTTGCCTCCAACAGTCCATAATTTAAAATACAACATGCCCCCCTTAGGCGCAGGTCTCCCACCTGTTGCCTATTCGTCACTACTACCTGCAATAACATTCACTCCAAAAATACAAGTTCAAGCAACCCTTTACCTTTTGTCATATAATCAATCGCACTGCAATACAATCAATTCCATGGTTCATTTACAAAGCTTGCTGTTACTGCATTCCAATGCCAGCCTGAATGGCTTGTGGGGCAGGAAAATAGTTGAGTTTTTGATGGAACAATAAGTCACTATTAAGTAATACAGAATGGTTTTCATGTGACCAAAACTTAAACCGTTGGTTGCTGCTGCTCTTTTTGCCTTCCGCTTTAAAGAGGTTTAGCATGTATTCCCGTCTGCTTTCTTTAGGGTTGTTTATTATGACATCAATTAATTTTATTGCTGTAAAACTTTTCATGTTTTTAAGCACCATTCCAGGCTCTTGTTTGGCATGAAAAGAACAAATCATGTGCAAATGCCCGTCCGACCGGTCATCCGGGCGGGATTGGTCATTAAAACCCAGGCGTGAATGACACAGTCGGGCAGGCATGTACAGACAAGCCCTGGTTAAATTGACAAAAACGAATGCTGTCTAATAAAATATCTTTATACACATCTCTGGTAAAAACATCCAGCCATCCTACCACGGTGGATGTGGTAAAATAAATGCCCTGTTTGTCAATGAACTTATATTTTGTACTCATCTAACTTGTTTTAATGGAACGATAAAATACAATCATTATTAAATCCATAACATTAGTGACGTTAGGCAACAGGTTGGAGACCTGCGCCTAACTGATAAAAATCATTTAAGCCATCCTGATGAAGACAGACGAATATTACAGAAAATTTTTACATCAGATGCAGACTATCCTTCCAGATTTTTTAAATAAAACGCTAACGTTAAAATTGCATAATCATAACTATAAAAAGGATGATAAGATGGTGCAATATTTATGTTAAAAATTAAACGAAACAGGTTTAGAATACCCCGGAACTGGTTTGAAAATTATTTACCAGTTGGTGTCATCTTAAATTTTGCCGAAGTCAGGTGTTCTGAATTTGGTAAATAGCCTAAAACAAAAAACGCTATAATACTTTTAATTATAGCGTTTTATTGATTTTAGAGAACTCTTTGTGGAGCTGCAGGGAGTCGAACCCTGGTCCAAACATATCCGCCATAAGCCTTCTACATGTTTATTCAGTTATTAATTGTCGGGATATAGCCGGAACCTGACCAACCAACCGTATCCTTAGAAGAATAGTCTTAAGCAATGGTCACTTCATTCCATTACAGCATCCCGTTTTTTGTTTGAGTCGGCGGAAGAACTTGGCAACAGGCCAGCCCGTTCAACGGCCCTAATGGGTGCTAGTCTATCGACTAAGCAGCCATGGCATACTGAGTATTGCCATTTGAAGTTTTGAATATTCAGATTTAAGTGCTAATTATCCAACGCACTACATGCTTATACTTACAAAGAACTATGCTGTCAAAACCGGTCAGCCCCGGCAAAACAAATTTAATAATTTGCCTGGCTGCAAATTTATGAAAACTATTGGTGGTAATTTCTATCTTTTATTTTTCTTTCGTAAATCAATTCTATACAATTATGCATGATACAACAATTTTTTGGGGCTATCAGCATCTGAATAGTAATGAGCTTTTGTTCCGGCTTTTCGCTTGTAGCCCTCCTTCGTCGGGGCTACCGCTTCAATCCGGCATCCCTTCATCATACTATCTTTATGCAGCTTTGCTCACAATATCACCTGTTGCGTTTAACCTAAACAGTAGGTTAAAAGGCTTATTTATAATTTCAACTTCAAAATTTGGGTTAAAACCCAAATTATTCATTACAAATAATGCATTCTTTTAAAATACATTATTTGTTGATAGTACGGTATATTTGCGGGCTTTCAAAGGTAAAACGATTACTTTTTTTATAGCCATTATTGTTTAGTTATGCACCCAACCAAGTATTATAATAACCGTATTTCTTCCCTTGAAAATGATCTTGAACAGGCTTTAAAAAAAGATAAACTGATAGGCTGGGGCAGGCTTATTTCATCACTAAGTATACTACCTGCAGTATATTTTTTATGGTCTGCCGGATGGTTGTATTGGTTGCCCATTGCCTTAATCCTTTTAATAGTATTTATAAGGTTTGTTATTGCAGATGCCAATAATAAAGAGCTGGTAAGTCACCTGCAGTATCTGTTAGTAATAAACCAGCAGGAGATAAAAGCACAAACCGGCGATTACTTTCATTACGATGCCGGCAATCGCTTTACCCCACACGATCACGTTTATGCAAATGATATTGACCTGTTTGGCCGGGCTTCTATCTTTCAATACATTAATCGTACAACATCCGAAATGGGCAGCAGTACCCTGGCAAATTGGCTGCTGCAACCTGCATCTGTTGAGCAAATATTGCAACGGCAGCAAAGCATTAATGAATTAGCTGGCAATACTCCCTGGCGACAAAATTTACAAGCTTATGGAAAAGCAAAAAAAATAGAAAGCAATACACAGCAACGGCTTAATAGTTGGTTAACAGAAGCTACAATATTTGTAAACTTTAAACCCTGGGCAATAGTAAGGTATGTTTTACCTGTAATAATAATAACGGTAATGTTGCTAAATGCAGTTGATATTCTTCCTAACATAGTCCGCACTATATTCTTACTTTTATTTGGTACACTTGCCTGGTTTATAAGTAAACGTGTTAGTGTTGTGCAGCAGCAGTTAACCAAAATTGTAGATGAAGTAATTGTATTAAGGCGTAGTATTCAACTGATAGAAACTTCTCATTTTAAAACAAACTTTCTACAGCAATTGCAGCAGCCTTTTTTAATTAAACAAGTTAAAGCCTCTGCCGAATTAAAAAAGCTGCAACGCATTCTCGATCAAATGGATTTGCGGTACAATCCATTAATTTTTATTCCGCTCAATATTTTTTTATTATGGGATTTACAACAAATACTGGCACTCGAAAAGTGGAAAATCCGCAACAGGCAAAACATTATTCAATGGCTGGATGCATTAGGCCAGCTTGAAGCTATCAGCAGCCTTTCTACCCTTTATTTTAATAATCCCAAATGGTGCATGCCAACGCTGCAACCTGCGCATTTTTCTATTACAGGCCAACAGATAGGGCACCCTTTAATTAATGAAGCAAAGCGGGTAAATAATTTTATTAATATAGATGCTGCCGGTGAGTTAATGCTTATAACAGGCTCTAATATGGCCGGTAAAAGCACTTATTTACGTAGCATAGGAACCAATGTGGTATTGACTATGGCAGGTTCTGCAGTTTGTGCAAAGAGCTTTTCTTTAGCACCTGTGCAACTTATTACCAGTATGCGCATTGCAGATAACCTGGAAGAAAACACCTCTACTTTTTATGCGGAATTGAAAAAGCTAAAAACTGTGATAGAAAAAGTAAATAAGAGTGAAAAAATATTTATTTTATTGGATGAAATCCTAAGAGGTACCAATTCGCTTGACAGGCACACCGGCTCAGCGGCACTGATAAAACAATTGATAAAAAAGCAAGCCTGTGGCATAATTGCTACACATGATGTTGAGTTGGCAAAATTGAAAGAATTATATCCAGCCAATATCCTTAATTATTATTTTGATGTGCAGGTGAGCAACGATGAATTGTATTTTGATTACAAGTTAAAAGAAGGAATCTGCAACAGTTTAAATGCTTCTATTTTGATGAGGAAAATTGGGATTGAGGTATAAAGGCTTACTGCATAAAACTACGAGAACAGTGAATTTTCTCAAAATGCTATTTTCTTTTTGCATTTAAATACGAAGCTCAACCTCACAGAATGCTATTAAACCTACTGCGTTAAATTTACTCAACCAAGTGCCTGTAAAATATCTTCCAGAATATCATCTACATGCTCTAACCCTACTGATATGCGGATAAGCCCCGGTGTAATATTGGTGGCTAGCCTTTCCTCTTCGGTTAGTTTTGCATGGGTAGTGCTTGCAGGGTGAGAGGCAATACTTCTGCTATCGCCTAAATTTGCTGTAAGGGAAAGCATTTTAAGGTTATTCAAAAATTTGCGGCCTGCTTCTATGCCGCCCTTTAAGTTAAAACAAACTATACCACCACCATTTTTCATTTGCTTTATGGCAATACTATGTTGAGGATGACTAGGCAAATACGGGTATTTTAACCATTCAATGGCCGGATGAGTTTCTAAGGCTGTAGCAATCTTTAATGCGTTGCCAGCATGGCGTTCCATACGTACATCAAGGGTTTCTAAACTTTTACTTAAAACCCATGCGTTAAAAGGTGAAAGTGCAGGTCCGGTGCTGCGGCAAAATAAATAAATATCCTGAATCAATTCTTTGTTGCCTAATACAATACCCCCTAATACACGGCCTTGTCCATCAATCCATTTTGTAGCAGAATGTATAACAAGATCTGCCCCAAAATCAATAGGACGTTGGTTTACAGGTGTTGCAAAACAATTATCTACATTTAAAATTATGTGGTGCTTTTTTGTTAACGTACTCACCATTTCAAGGTCTATCAGCGAAAGCCCCGGATTGGTGGGTGATTCAAGATAAATCATTTTGGTATTGGGCTTTATAGCAGCTTCCCATTCTGCAGCAGTAGCGTCTGCACTGATATAGCTGCTTTCTATACCATAGTTGGGCAGGTATTTTTTTATTACTGTATGTGTACTGCCAAAAATAGAATTGCAGGCCAGTAAATGATCTCCTTTTTTTAATATAGCCATAAAAGAAGCAAAAACAGCACTCATACCTGTTGAGGTAGCGTAACCTGCTTCAGCCCCCTCAAGCGCCATCATTTTTTGTACAAACTCTGCAGTATTTGGGTTACTAAACCGGCTGTAAATATTATCATCCGTTTCATCTGCAAATGCAGCCCTCATTTCTCCGGCATCATCAAAGCAAAAGCTACTGGTTAAAAATAGGGGAGTAGAATGTTCCATTTCATTGGTACGCTCCGTTTGTATTCTAATGGCTTCTGTTATTGGATGCTTCATTTTTGGTTATCTGTGATCAGTTAATAATTATTAATTATTAATTATTAATTATTAATTATTAATTATTAATTATGAGTTGTTAATTATGAGTTGTTAATTATGAGTTGTTAATTATGAGTTGTTAATTATGAGTTGTTAATTATGAGTTGTTAATTATGAGTTGTTAGTGAACTGAGAAAAATATTACCTTTTTAACTCCACATTTAACTAAATTCTGCGAGTACCTGGCTGGTGAATTTTGTAAAGTAGTATACTTTTTTCCTTTGGGAAATACATTTTATTTTACCAATACTTCCCAGGTTAAATTAGTACCACTTAATTTGAGTGTTTCTGCTACTGAGCAATATTTGTTCATAGAAAGTTCGCAGGCTCTTGCAGCTTTTTCCTCATCAATTTTACCAGTAAGAGTAAAAACTATTTTTACATGCTTCCACAAAGATGGTTCTTTGCCTTGTTCTCTTTCTCCTTCAATATGAATGGAAAAATCTTCTACCTCCTGCCGCTGTTTTTTTAATATCATTACTATATCAATGGCGCTGCAGCCACCAAGACCCATTAATAACATTTGCATTGGGCGAATGCCATAATTTTCACCGCCACTTTCATCGCTTGAGTCCATTCGGACTGTATGTCCGTTGGCATCGGTGCCCTCAAAACCAAAATCTCCCTGTTTGCGAACTAGGTTTACAGAAATCATGTCGTAATTTTTTACAAATATAAATGCTGCAAGGCTTTACTTTGCACCTGCATAAATTATTTGATGGAATATTTTAACTACAAACAACCAGTAATATTAGAAAGTGGCAGCATTTTGCCAGAAATTACGATAGCCTATACCACCTATGGTACATTAAATGCAGCAAAAAGCAATGTGATATGGATATGCCATGCACTTACAGCTAATGCAGATGTTGCTGACTGGTGGAGTGGGGTAGTAGGTACCAACCATGTTATTAATCCAGAAAAGTATTTTATTATTTGTGCAAATATCCTTGGTTCATGCTACGGTACTACAGGTCCTTTAAGCATCAATACAGCAACAGCAAAGCCTTACTACCACTCTTTTCCTTTTATCACCATACGAGATATGGTACAGGTACATATACTTTTACGCAAACACCTTCAAATTGAAAATATTTACCTGCTTATTGGTGGTAGCATGGGCGGATATCAAGCTTTAGAATGGTGTTATTTAGAAAACACGCTCATTAAAAATGTTGTTTTACTTGCAACCTCTGCCACCGAAAGTGCATGGGGTATAGCTATTCACACAGCACAGCGATTAAGTATAGAAGCTGATAGTACCTGGCTTACAAATACTGCTGCTGCTGGGGCTAAGGGGTTAAAAGCTGCACGGGCCATTGGTATGCTTACGTATCGAAATTACAATATTATGGTGCAAATGCAATCTGACGATGATGTGGAAAAAACAATTGGCTTTAAAGCTGAATCTTATATTCAACACCAGGGTAATAAATTAGTTAAACGGTTTAATGCCTATAGTTACTGGTTGCTTAGCAGAGCCCTAGATAGCCATCAAATTGCCCGTGGCCGGGGTGGCAACGTAGCTGCTATTTTGCAGAATTTTCACCAGCCTACCTTAATAATTGGGGTAAACAGCGATATACTTTGCCCTATAACGGAGCAACAAATGTTGGCAGCCACCATGCCATCTGCTACCCTTGTAACTATAGATTCAAACTATGGGCATGATGGCTTTATGGTAGAGTCTAAAGCAATATCTGCTCATCTTGCTCAATGGCTTTGTTCTTTAGATACTTATATATAGCTTTTACTTTTAAACAAGTTTTTGTAGTTGTAAGGGGTGCATCCCAGATTGTAGCTCCTGATTTCGGTTGGTGAGGACGTCGACCGAGGCTCAGCCGTGGTCGGTGTTCTCACAGACCACTTGTTGCTGCGACAATTTGGGATGCACCCGTTGGAAGCCTTAAAAATTATTAAATGAAAAATTTGGCTTAAACAACTAATTAATTATTTTACTGTTAATAAAATAAAAAATTATAAACTCAATGTTTAAACACTGTATATTTGATTTTCAAAAAGTAGTAAATGGCATCTGAAAACAAAAAACTCTCTAAAAGCAGCATAAAAAAATTTTTAATTGCCATTACGATTTTGGTGGCTATAGGAATTGCAGCAGTTTGGTATATTTTTACCGAAACCTTTACTGATACTGCCATAGAGAAAGCGGCCTTTACTGTATCTGCTCAACTTTTTATTAAAGAATTTGAAACCGACCTGGTTAAATCTAACAAAAAATATACAGAACAAATTATTACCGTAAATGGTAGAATAGATGCGATAGAAAATGCAGATACTACTGTAAATATCAAGATGGCAGATAGCACAACCGGCTCGTATGCCATTTTTGCTTTTCAGCAAAAAGATATGGCTAAGGTAAAGCAACTAAAAGAGGGAGATAGCGTATCTATCAAAGGCTCTTGCAGTGGAGGGGCTTACAGCGATATTTTACAAATGCACTTTATTAATTTTAAACGATGCGCAGTAAATTAATGTGTAATTGCTTATACTTACAGGCTACGAACTAACTATCAATAAATAAATTTTACTTTTACTACTTAAAAACACATCTACAAAATGAAAAAAACAATTCTTTTAATGGCCGTTGCAATCAGCAGCGTAGCTGTATTTGCACAAAAGAAAACAACTACATCAGGTACTATTGCCTTTGATGCAACCACAGCAATTGATGCCCTGCCAAAAGCAGAAAACAAAACTGTAATTGCTGCTATTGATACAAAGAGTGGTACGGTACTTTTTGAAGCACTTGTAAAAAGTTTCAGCTTTGGCAATCCAATGATGCAAGAGCATTTTAACGGTCCTAAATGGTTTGATTCTGATAAAGATCCAAAAGCAAGTTTTAGTGGAACTATTACTAACTTAAAAGAGGTAAATTTTAAAAAAGATGGTATTTATAAAGCAACTGTTGATGGTGATTTAACACTAAAAGGTATTACCAACAAAGTTTCAACTGTGGCTACTTTTGAAGTAAAAGGTAAATCGGTAATTACAACCGCAGATTTTACAGTAAAACTGGTTGATTATAAAATTGGCGATGCTAAAGGCAAATTAGCTGGTGAGCCTAAAATTACTGTTTCAGCAGTATTGAACTAAACTTACTCTATAACTCAAAAATACCTGTGCTTTAAATAAGTACAGGTTTTTTTTTGTGTAATATTTTATGGTTGCATTTCAAATTGTGGCAGCACCTGTGGTTGGTGAGAACACAAACTTCGGTCAGTACCGGTCTTGTATATTCGCCTACCGATATCCTGAGCTACAATTTGAAATGCACTTTCTTTTATTGTTGCCACTAATTTCAATTATTTTTGGGTTTAAACCCCTCAGCGGCTTCGCTATTAATTTACAAAACCCAATAATAAATAAATGGAATTTATTTTACTGATTTTGATATTATTTTTATTGGTGGTACTTATTTTCCTGGTGGTATTATTTCGTGGTAAACCCAGTAATGAACTACCATTGTTACAAACAAAGGTGGCCGAGTTACTGCTTACAATTAACAGAATTGAAGCCAATTTAAAAGATGATTTCAGAGTTAACAGAGAAGAAAATGCCGGCACAGCTAAAAACAATAGAGATGAGTTAAGTACTACACTCAATACGTTTAAAACAGAATTATCCATTACCCAAAAAAACATAACTGAACAAAGCCAACATGCTTTAAAGGAAATTAATACAACCCTTGGCCGACAGGTAGAGTTACTTATAAAAAAAGTGGATAACAATAATAAGGAAAACCGAGAATCACTAAGCAATAGCCTGAAAGATTTTACGCTGGAGCAAAGAATTAAATTTAACGATATAAGGCAGGAACAAAAAGAATTAACAGCTAAAACGGTTGCTCAACTGGAAAAGATTACCCAGCAAATAGAAGTAAAATTGATGGTATTGAACGAACAGGCAAAAAGCGATAATACAATGATGAGAGAAGCCCTGCTTATAGCCTTTAAAGGCTTTGAAGGAGTTTTTGAAAAAAACGTACAATCTTTTAATGATTTGCAAAAAGAGAAGTTTGGATTGATGGAGGGCAAACAAACTGAACTCGTAAAAAATACTGAAGCTAAGCTGGAAAGCATTAGACAAACAGTAGAAGAAAAATTAGAGAAAACCTTAAGTGAAAGGATCGGACAAAGTTTTGAAACAGTAGGCAAACAATTAATTGAAGTACAAAAAGGGTTGGGCGAAATGCAAACTATTGCCAGTGATGTAGGTGGTTTAAAAAAAGTGTTGAGCAACGTAAAACTAAGGGGTGGAGTAGGTGAGGTACAATTAGCTTTACTACTTGAACAGATTTTAGCACCTAACCAATACGAAGCCAATGTGCGTACCAAAAAAGGTAGTGCCTATCCTGTAGAGTTTGCAATAAAATTGCCTGGCAGAAGTGAGGATGAAAGTAGTTTTGTTTACCTGCCGATAGATGCTAAATTTCCAAAAGATGTATATGAAACTTTAATTGAAGCGTATGAAAACGCCTTGCCAGACGATATAGAAACAGCCACCAAAAACCTGGAAAATACTATTCGTAAAATGGCTAAAGATATAAGGGATAAGTATATAGATCCACCCAACACTACAGACTTTGCTATTATGTTTTTGCCTTTTGAAAGTATTTATGCAGAAGTAATAAGGCGCAGTACATTGGTAGATCAATTAAGGGATGAATACAAAATATCTGTTGCCGGTCCTACTACTTTAATGGCCATTTTAAATAGCCTACAAATGGGTTTTAGAACCCTGGCCTTGCAAAAAAGAAGTAGTGAAGTATGGGGTGTTTTGGCAGCAGTAAAAACTGAATTTGAAAAATTTGGTGGTATGCTTGATAAAGCTCAAAAAAACATACAGACAGGGCTTGGCCAATTAGATGATGTTGTAGGTGCCCGTACCCGTGCTATCAAGCGGCAGCTTAAAACTATAGAAGTGATTACTACAATAGAAACACCGGAACTGTTGGCAGGTATAGCTTTGATAGATAATAAAATAGATACTGATGAAGAATAGTATCGAATAATTTCGGTACTCCCATCTCTACAAGATTAAGCAATAGTAATAATTTACTGATCAAGTTTTTTACAGAGTTTGTAATATTGCAGCTTATTTATTTTTACCTGCAAAGTATTTATTCATTACATTTTCTATTATTTCGCTGGTAAGGGGTTTGTTTTCAAAACCTGCAACAAGTGGCATTTTTTCTGCCTTCAATTTATCATCAGGGTTTATAGATGTGGTAAGCATTATGATAATTATCTCGGGTTCTTTATCCGTCTTTAATTCTTTTAATTTATCTAAAAATTCCCAACCATTCATAGCAGGCATATTTATATCTAAAAATATGAGTTCCGGGTAAGGCATTTCATTATCCGTACTATTTATTGGGCTGGAAGAAGAAAGGTAGGATAATGCTTTTTTTCCGCTATCTGCTATTTGAATATGATTGGTACAGTCTGCCTCTTCAAGTTCTATATTGCTTATAAAATTTGTTGGCTCATCGTCATCAATTAGCAAAATGCAGTTTAATTTCTGTTTCATAACAAATTTTTTTGCTACCTGAGTAATTTTGGTTCAAAAGTAATTGGTATGGTAAAATAAAAAGTGCTTCCTAACCCGGGGGTAGAGCTTACCCAAATTTTACCATTGTGCAATTCTACAATTTTTTTACAATGTGATAAACCAATACCTGATCCTTCATATTCAGTTCTGGTATGCAACCGTTGAAAAATATCAAATATTCTTTCGTTGTGTTCTTTTTCAATGCCTATTCCATTATCACTAACTGCAAATTCCCAAAAGCTTTCTTTTTTTTCTGCTGAAATGCTTATAATTGGGGCTATATTCTTTTTACGAAATTTTATGGCGTTTACTATGAGGTTTTGAAAAAGTAACTTAATCTCAGTAGGGTAACCCATAAGTATGGGCATTTGTTCAAATTTTATGCTGGCATTGCTATCTTGTATTGCTGCTGCAATATCTGAGAGCAAGTTGTTAAGTATTATATTGCAATCAACTATTGTAAATTCTGCTTTATTTCCAATTCGTGAAAACTCGAGTAAATCCTTAATTAATACCCTCATTCTGTAGGATGCATCAGCAATAAAATTAAGATACTTATCTGCTTTATCATCTAGTTTTCCTTTGTATTGTTTTTGAAGTAAATCTACAAAACCGGAAGTAGTGCGAAGCGGTTCCTGCAAATCATGCGATGCAACATAAGCAAATTGCTCCAGCTCCCTATTTTTAATTTTAAGCTCTTTGTTGGCAAGTTTGGTATTTACTATTGCTTTTTCTGCCGCAGTTCTTGCAATATGTTCTTCTTGCGCCAATAGTAATAATTGTTCTGTTTGTTTAGCTACTTGTTGTTGCAATTTAATCTTCTGGCTGGTAATCAATTTATTTCTATACTGATCAATACCAAAAATACCTGCTATGAAAAGTATCAACATAAAAGTTTTAAACCACCAGGTTAGCCAAAACGGAGGTTTAATAATAATTTCTATACTTACAATATTTAACGACCAGTTGCCTTCATTATTTAAGCCTTTAACTTTAAAAACATAGGTGCCCGGGTTAAGGTTTGTATAAGTAGCCATTCTTGCTTTGCCAGCTTCGTTCCAATCTTTATCAAATCCTTCAAGTTTATAGAGGTATTTTTTTTTGTTGTCAGGGGTGTAATTGAGCGAAGCAAATTCAAATGAAAATACGCTGCTGTTATAGGGCAGTGTTATCGTTTTTGTTTCGGTAATGCTCTTTTTTAAAGGAGATGAACTGTTATTTTCACTTACAATAGGAACCTCCTTATTAAAAATTTGAAAATTAGTAATTACAAGGGATGGATCAAAAATAATTTTTTTAATTTTTTCTGGTGCAAATTGATTAAAGCCATTATTGCCCCCAAAATACATGATGCCTGCTGCACTTTTACAGCTTGCATGCTGTTTAAATTCCCTGGCCTGCAATCCGTCTGATTTGGTGTAGTTTTTTATTTTTTTTGTAAGTAGATTAAAGCAAGCAATACCGGTATTGGTGCCCATCCAAAAATTTTTATTATTATCCTCTAAAATGCTGGCAATCGAATTATCTGGCAGGCCATTCGCCTTGGTATAAACTGTAAAATGATTGGTTTTTTTGTTAAACATATTAAGCCCCATCCTGGTAGTAATCCATATATTTTTATCACTACCCTCTAAAACTGTTGTGGCGTTATTATCACTAATGCTATTTTTTTTATCGCTATGTAAATAAGTGGTAAATAATTTGGTTTTTTTATCAAAGCTGTTTATTCCGGCATTTTGGGTACATATCCATAATAATCCATCACTATCTTCAAAAATATTCAATACGTTGTCGCTTGATATTGCGCCACTTTTAGAGTAGCTGTAGTTATATCTTGTAAATGAGTTTTTATCTGCATTTAATAAATTTAAGCCACCTCCGTAAGTGCCTACCCACATATTATTTTCCTTGTCTTTAAAAATTTTCCAAACATTATTATTGGATAAGCTGCCAGCGTTACCAATTTCATTTTTAAAATGTTTAAAAGTATTGCTTGCAGTATTAAAAATGGTTAATCCATCTCCCCAGGTTCCTACCCAAATATTACCTTCACTATCTTCGCAACTTATAGTTACATAGTTTCCACAAATGCTTTGTGCATTATTTTGTTGGTGCAGATAATGTGTAAAATTGCCATTTGTAGGATCAAATAAATTTAAGCCACCTCCATCTGTACCTATCCATATATTTTTTTTAGAATCTTCAAAAATACTCAACACATGATTGTTGCTAAGGCTATTTGTTTGCAACATGTGTTTGTAATGCGCAAAATTATTATTGTCAGTATTTACCAAATCAACACCTTCAGCAAAATTGCCTAGCCACATATTGTTTTTCGTATCTCTATAAATAGCATAGGTAGAATTGTTACTGATACTTTCTTTATCAACTTCATCATTTTTAAAGGTCTTAAAAGTACCTTCATTATAGTTGAAAATTGTTAAGCCCCCGTTTTCTGTACCAATCCATAAATTACTTTCTGCATCTTCATTAATGCTAAACACTATATTGGCACTCAAGCTATTAGGGTTGTTATCACTATGTGTAAAATGGGTAAACGTACCGCTAGCCCGGTCAAATAAATCAAGTCCCTTATCAATTAAACCTACCCATATTCTATTTTTACTATCCTCAAACATTGTGTACACATTATTGCCACCAATAGATTTTATATCATTCTTGTTATTTTTAAAACTTGTAAATGTGCCACTTTTTTTATTTAATAAATTCAAGCCGCCGCTAAGGGTGCAAGCCCAAATATTTCCTTGTTTATCTTCAAATACCTGCCTAACATGCGAATCGCTAAGGCTGTTACTTTCAAGCGGTAAGTGTTTATAATGTAAGAATGTTTTTTTTACAGGGTCATACATATCTAACCCTCCAATTGTGCCAATCCAGATCATTCCCTGCTTATCAACCAATATTGAATTGGTGATATTGGTAGATATGCTGTTGGTATTATTAGGATTGTGCTTTAGTTGCGTAAATAATTCCTTGTTTCTATCATAAAGACAAACCCCACCACCTAAAGTTGCTATCCATAAATTTCCGTTTTTATCTTCTGCTAAAGATTTAATAAAACTATTGCTGATGCTATTTGGATTTTGTTCATTGTATTTAAAAGTTGTAATCGTATAGCCATCATACTTGTTTAATCCATCTCCAGATCCAAACCACATAAAGCCACGGCTATCTTGTAAAATACACTGAATATTGCCTTGTGACAAGCCGTCAATTAGGCTAATGTGCTCAAACTTTACATGATGCCCCTGAGGATAAGCATAGAAAAAGCCGAATTGTGCTATAAAAAAGATTATGGATTGTAGGTTTTTCATTGGTTTTCTTCAATGGAACTGTGCTGTAAATGGTGTTTATTTTAGTTATATTTAAACTATCTTTAACATCACCATGTAATAACTTTTCGCACTCAATATTTAATACTTTTAAAACTGCAAAATGTTTAAAATATTGTATTATGTATCATAATTTGCAAGTTATTCTTTATAAATTTTCTTAAAGTATTATCAGGTAATTAAAACAATAACATTTAATAAAAAAAGCAAACATACGGATGAATTTTAAATTTTAGTTGCTGGTTTCTGTCGCTTTTCACATCCTGCTGAGACAAGGCCAAAATTGGGGTTCTCACCAAACATCAGCCGCCTTGTCAATTTGAGATGCAGCCATGCATACATTACCGTACTTTTAAAGAATATTACTACTTATATAACGTACTGGAAGGGGAGTTTTTTTACTATTTTGCAATTGGTATTATAATCGTAAACATTCTTGAAAGCTTTTCTTTTTAAAAAGGTTGGAGCAGTTTAAAAAAAGCTTCCACAACTACAGTACGTCAGTAGCATGTGGAAGTAATTTTTATTAGAATCTTTAGTAAGATTCACGAAAAAAAATGGTTTAACGCCTAATTACCTGGTTGTATAAAAATAATATCAGGTAATAAAACTTTTGCTGCTGCTGCCTTAAAATATGCACCAACTGAAGTGTTTAAGTTTATATAAGCATGCAAATGATGTTTAGTTTTAGTGGCATTTTGTTTGTAAAAACATTATGCAATTATTTTATTTTTTAGTTTTAAAAGGATATGGATCTAAACGGGCTTATTAAAAAAAAGACGGTTGGTTTTATATAGGGTTTGGTTTTATTTATTTGGTTATTTGCTACTCAAAATTGAAACTTATTTGTTTGCCCTACCATAGCAAATTTGATGAGATTGGTTAAAGTTTTTCATTCCTGATAGGTAGTTATTTTCCTACATTTTTAAACAAATGTTTTGCAGTTGTAATTCTTTTACAGCTTGTATCTACTGAACAGTTAATCATTTTATTTTTTTTATTAAAATAGATGACAATTTTTTCGACCCAAAAATATCCTGAAACATTGATCTGTATTGGCTTTTACATCCTAAAAACGATTTTATCTTCAAAATAATTTTAAGAAATAAAAAAAACTCCCAACTAAAAGCCAGGAGTTTTTTATGTTTTAAGATTTATGCAATTATAAAGTTTTCAGCACGTCATTCATGCTTCTAACCGCATCTGCACTTTTATTGAATGCAGCTTGTTCTGTTTCATTCAATGTAAAGTCTAGTATTTTTTCCCAGCCGTTTCTACCAATTACAACTGGTACGCCAATACAAATATCACTTTGGCCATACTCACCATCGAGTGCCACGCAGCAGGTAAATAGTTTTTTCTCATCTCTGATGATGGCTTCAACCAAAGCAGCTCCGGCAGCACCTGGTGCGTACCAGGCAGAAGTACCAATTAAAGCTGTAAGGGTAGCTCCACCAACCATCGTATCTTTTATAATTTGTTCCTGTTGGGATAAACTTAAAAAGTTAGTAACAGGTGCACTGTTCCAGGTGGCAAGGCGCATTAACGGTATCATTGTAGTATCACCATGGCCACCTACTACTACAGCATTTAAATCGGAAGGGCTGCAGCCTAAGTGTTGGCTAAGCTGGTATTTAAACCGGCTGCTATCTAATGTGCCACCCATGCCTATAATCCTATGTTTTGGCAAACCTGTAGAGGTTAAAGCCAGGTAAGTCATTGTATCCATTGGATTGCTGATAACTATAATAATGGTATCAGGCGAATATTGTAAAATATTTTGCGTAACTGTTTTTACAATACCTGCATTTACACCAATAAGTTCTTCCCTTGTCATGCCAGGTTTACGTGGCAATCCGGAAGTAATTACAACAACATCGCTATTGGCGGTTTTGCTATAATCGTTGGTGCTGCCCACAATTTTGGTGTCAAAACCAAGCAGGGTGGCTGTTTGCATCATATCCTGTGCTTTGCCTTCGGCTACGCCTTCTTTAATATCGAGCAAAACAAGCTCGGTACACAACTCTTTACGGGCAATGTTATCTGCACATGTGGCACCTACGGCACCTGCCCCAACTACTGTAACTTTCATAATAATATTTGTTTATTTGTGAAATATTTTTCGAAGTAAAGATAAGGCGAAACGCATTTGTAGCTTACATTTTAACGCAGTTTATTCAATGACTTTCATTTGTTTTTTATCCAAAATGGTATGATTTATATTAGTATAACACCATATTAAAATCATAGGCTTTCTGCAAGCTGCTTTGCAGATACATTACCCTCAAAAAATTTTACAAATTTTCCTTTTCTATTGTATAAAAAAATGCTGGGAAAAATATGGGGTTTATAAAATGTTCCTAAAAAATATTTGCCATCTCTGCCAATATTAATAGAGGGATAATTTACCATGTTGTAATCATCATAAAACTTTTTTACCAAATTGTAATTGAGAAAACTAACCATTACAATCTGTACATTTTTTATCAATTCATACTTGTTTTGTAACTCTTTTGTTTGTTGCATACAATGATCACAATCCGGGCTAAAGAGCATAATAATAGTAGGTTTTTTCTTTTTGAGATCTTGTTTTGAAAAATTGCTGCTATCAGGTACTTTAGTAATTGAAAATGGAGGTACATCTGGAAATTGCAGGTATAATTTGCTTGAATCGGCTTGTGCCTGGCAAAATAAAATAGCAAATATTGCTTTAGTGAGTAAGAAAAGTTTTTTCATTCGTTAAAACTAAAAGTATTTTTAGATAATCTCCTGTTATTATCAACCTTAGTCAAATTTTCTTTTTTAAAATTACTATCGTTACTTTCGCACCCAATTTGTAATTGATAATCCAAAAATTATCGTTGTAAATTATTATTCGGATTTAAAATTATAATCATCTCCTTATTTTTTAACAGAAGGAACAAAAATTTAAACATGGCAACTACAGCAGACATGCGCTCAGGACTTATCATTAAAGTGGATGGCTTACTTTACACAGTGATTGATTTTGGACAAAATAAAACGGCAAGAGCAGCAGCTAAAGTTTGGGCAAAGCTAAAAGGTGTAGATAATAACCGTACCATTGAAGTTACCTGGAACAGTGGTGAAAATATATTTCCGGTGAGAGTAGAAAAAAAGGCGTACCAATATTTATATAAGGATGATACAGGTTACAGCTTTATGGATACAGAAACTTTTGAACAAATTACTGTACCAGAAACTATGGTAGATGCTCCCAGGTTTTTAAAAGATGGGCAAGAAGTAATGGTACTTATTAATGGCGATACCGATCTGCCAATGGGAGTAGAACTGCCAGATAAAATAGTGTTGATGGTGACTTATAGTGAGCCGGGTATGAGAGGGGATACTGCTACCAAAACGCAAAAGCCTGCCACAGTAGAAACCGGTGCTACAGTTAATGTTCCGCTGTTTGTAAATGAAGGTGAACTAATTAGGATATTGACCAAAACAGGGGAATATGTAGAAAGAGTAAAAGGCTAAAACTAATATTAATACAGCACAAGGGGGCAGCTTTTATAAAAGTAGCCCCTTTTGTATTTTCTCAATTTTTATTAAAATAAAGGCATTTTTATCCAAAATAAGGAGGTTTTAGCCCAAAAAAGCCCCATATTTCAATCTTTTTTATTTTAAATAATTCATTTTTTTGAATAATCATTCCCTACCTTAGCCGCCCGATTGTTTAAAAAATCATTTTAACTACAACACATGGACATCAAACAAATCCAAGAGCTGGTAAAGCTTATAAATAAAACCAACATCGGCGAAATTACCATTGAAGAGGAAGGCATAAAGATTACTGTTAAACAGAAAAAAGATCCTGTTCAGCATTACTATGCAAATGCAGGCTCTATGGGGAATTACGCAGCCGCCTCCAATACGCCACAAACCGCTGCCACCTCACTGCCAGCACCTGCTGCAGTAATTACACCTGCTGCTGTGCCCAAAGTGGATAACTTACTTACAATAAAAAGCCCAATGATTGGCACTTTTTATCGCCAAAGTGGCCCCGGCAAACCAATTTTTGCAAGCGTTGGAGACGAAGTAACAGTTGGTAAAACAGTCTGCATTATTGAAGCAATGAAACTTTTTAATGAAATAGAAAGTGAAGTTAGTGGTAGAATAGTAAAAATATTGGTAGAGGATGCAAGCCCTGTTGAATACGATCAACCATTGTTTTTGGTAGAACCAATTTAATCTGCAGTGTAGTAACAGTAAGAATACCCGCTGTATAAATTTGCAAATTCAACCTTGTATTTTTTCAATCAAAGGGTTTAAATTTTATAGTAATTTATTTGGTTTAATACGTAAACAGGCAGCAATAAAAATTATACAATCTAATACTTTAAACAAAACCCAGGCAAGGTAAATATGGTAAACAAATGGTTTGGTAAATTTTATTAATCACTATAACTACAGCTATATTAGTGGATTTTATTACTGATTTGTTTTGGTCAATTTTTAAAGTGTAATTCAACTTTAATAACCAGCATAAAAAATTGGTTGAATTCAATTGTAGCAACTGCAAGAGAAAATCTACAACAGGCTGTTTTCTTTTTTTATTTTTTAAAACGCTTTTTGCAATTGTGATAAAAGCTTGTCATTAATTCGATGAATTTTTGCCTTGTTTAATAGCACATAAGCAAAGAAGTACATTAGCTAATTATCACTATGTTCAATAAAATATTAATAGCCAACCGGGGCGAAATAGCCTTGAGAGTTATACGTACCTGCCGTGAGATGGGTATTAAAACTGTAGCCGTTTATTCCACAGCGGATAAAGATAGCCTGCATGTAAAGTTTGCAGATGAAGCGGTATGTATTGGTAAACCTGCGAGTGTAGATTCTTATCTAAATATCCCTTTTATAATGGCCGCTGCAGAAATTACCAATGCAGATGCTATTCATCCGGGGTATGGTTTTTTGGCAGAAAACGCACGGTTTGCCCAAATATGTACCGAATCTGGTATAAAGTTTATTGGTCCTACTCCAGATATGATCAATGCTATGGGTGATAAAATTACTGCCAAACAAACTATGATAGCTTCGGGTGTACCCGTAGTGCCTGGCATTGAGGGCTTATTGGAAAGCGTT
Organism: Chitinophagales bacterium; assembly: GCA_038234405.1. Lineage (GTDB taxonomy): Bacteria > Bacteroidota > Bacteroidia > Chitinophagales > Chitinophagaceae > Ferruginibacter. The sequence continues at coordinate 4,307 of JBBQTZ010000042.1, read as the reverse complement.
GACCATGCAAAAAAATCTGCAGTAATTGTTGGTTATCCGGTAATACTAAAAGCTACTGCCGGTGGTGGTGGTAAGGGTATGAGGGTAGTATGGAATGAAGCAGAAATAGAAAAAGCATTTGAAAATGCTAAAACAGAAGCAGCAGCATCTTTTAAAAATGATGGTATCTACATGGAGAAATTTGTAGAAGAACCCCGTCATATTGAAATACAGGTAGCTGGCGACCAATTTGGTAATGTTTGCCACCTTAGTGAAAGGGATTGCAGTATTCAGCGCCGGCATCAAAAGTTGGTAGAAGAATCTCCTTCTCCTTTTATGACTCCTGAGCTTAGGGAATTAATGGGTGAAGCTGCTATAAAAGCTGGTAGTTCTATCAACTACGAAGGTGTTGGAACGGTTGAGTTTTTAGTAGATAAACACCGTAATTTTTACTTTATGGAAATGAACACCCGAATACAGGTGGAGCATTGCGTAACAGAAGAAGTTGTAAATTTTGATTTAATAAAAGAACAAATAAAAATTGCAGCAGGGCATAATATAAGTGGTAGAAATTATTATCCTACCATGCATGCTATTGAATGCCGCATCAATGCAGAAGATCCTTACAATGATTTTAGGCCAAGTCCGGGTAAAATTACTGTATTGCACACCCCCGGTGGCCATGGTGTAAGGGTTGATAGTCATGTATATGCCGGCTATGTAATTCCACCCTATTATGATAGCATGATTGGCAAGCTTATTACAGTAGCACAAACACGTGAAGAAGCTATTGCTACTATGTACAGGGCTTTAAGCGAATATGTTATTGAGGGTGTAAAAACTACCATTCCTTTTCATTTGCAACTAATGCAAAATGAAGATTTTAAAAAAGGAAATTTTACCACTAAATTTTTAGAAAGTTTTGAAATGAAGTAAAATAAATGTTGGAAATTTAACTTAGTTTCTTTACCAATTATTAGGGATTTAAAAAATAAAATCAATAAGTAAATGTTCAAATTGTTACAAATAATCAATACCTGATTTCGCTATCAGGTATTTTCTGTTTTAACAATAAAATTTTACCTGTTTCATTTAGCTGATTTGTTGTTTTAAGTATGTATTTTGAACTTTCAAATTAAAATTAACTTATGCAATCAATAAAAGGCCCCGCCGTTTTTCTTGCTCAATTTGCAGGTGGTGAAGCACCATTCAATTCTTTTTCATCTATATGTAAATGGGCGGCTGATAAAGGTTTTATTGGTGTACAGGTGCCTTCCTGGGACAGCCGTTTTATCAACCTTCAATTGGCTGCGGAAAGCAAAACCTATGCTGATGAATTAGCTGGTATTGCTAAAGATGCAGGGGTAGTCATTACAGAATTATCCACACATTTACAGGGGCAATTGGTTGCTGTTCACCCAGCTTACGATAGCCTTTTTGACGGCTTTGCACCAAAAGAATTACGGGGTAATCCATCAGCTAAAACAGCCTGGGCAATACAGCAATTGAAATATGCAGCAAAAGCATCTCAAAATTTAGGGCTTACTGCTCACCCAACTTTTAGTGGTGCTTTACTGTGGCACCTGGTTTATCCATGGCCACAGCGCCCTGCCGGATTAGTTGAGGCAGGCTTTACAGAACTTGCCAATCGTTGGCTGCCCATATTGAACTATTTTGATGAATGTGGCGTGGATGTTTGTTACGAAATTCATCCCGGCGAAGACCTGCACGATGGCGCTTCTTACGAATTATTTTTAGATAAAGTGAACAATCACCCTCGTGCCTGCCTTTTATATGATCCATCTCACTTTGTGTTGCAGCATTTAGATTACCTGGCGTATATTGATATTTATCATGAACGCATTCGTGCATTTCATGTAAAAGATGCGGAACTGAATCCAACTGGCAGGCAGGGTGTGTACGGGGGTTTTCAAAGCTGGGTAAACAGGGCAGGGCGTTTTCGTTCTCTTGGTGATGGGCAGGTAGATTTTAAAACCATCTTTAGTAAATTAGCTCAATACAATTACAAAGGCTGGGCTGTTTTAGAGTGGGAGTGTGCCATAAAAAATGCAGAGGATGGTGCTGCTGAAGGTGCTCCTTTTATAAAAAACCATATTATAAATGTAACCGAAAAAGCATTTGATGACTTTGCAAAAGCAGCGAATGACGATGTTTTTAACCGATCTTTATTAGGCTTATAAACTTATTTTAACATTAAATACTCAATTTAAATTATGAAAAAAACAATTATTGGTTTGTTGTTAGTAACTACCTTTTATGCCTGTGGCGGTGGTGCGGGTAGTGATGCAGTTGTAAAAAAAGACCCAACGCAAAGTCCTGTTTTTTTGGCAGGTCAGGACCTGGTTTCAAAATCTGGCTGCCTTACCTGTCATAAAGTGGAAGAGGCAGGTACTGGTCCATCTTATAAAAGTATTGCCTCAAAATATCCAAATAACGTAGAAAGCTACGAAAATTTAGCTTTAAAAATTATTAAAGGCGGCTATGGTAATTGGGGGCAAATTCCCATGATACCTCATCCTGCACTATCTCAGGAAGATGCTACTACTATGGTAAAATATATTCTTTTATTGAAAGATTAAACCTGTTATGAAAAAAACTTTTGCAATTATTGCTATCCTGATATCATTTTCAGGTTTTGCACAAAATCAACTGAATATGCTGTCTGTAAAAGAAAAGGTAGCAGGATGGAAACTTCTTTTTGATGGTGTATCTACCAACGGATGGCATACGTATAATAAAAATACTATTGGCAAAGCCTGGAAAGTTGAAGCAGGTGCTTTGTGCTTTGACACTACTCAAAAAGATGGTGGAGATATTGTAACAGAAAAATCATTTAGTAATTTTCATTTAAAACTACAGTGGAAGGTTGCCAAAAACGCCAACAGCGGTATTATTTTTTATGTTAATGAAGATGCAAAATATGATCATCCCTGGCGTACCGGAATGGAAATGCAGGTGCTGGATAATGATGGCCATCCTGATGGTAAAATTATCAAACACAGGGCTGGCGATTTATACGATCTGGTAAAGAGTAGCAGTGAACCTGTAAAACCGGTTGGTGAGTGGAATGATGCCGAAATAATAAGTGACAAAGGAAAACTTAAGCTGATTTTAAATGGAGTTACTATTGTAGAAACCACGTTGTGGAACGAGGCCTGGACTAAGCTGATTGCAGGTAGTAAATTTAAAAATATGCCTGATTTTGGTACATTTAAATCGGGTAAAATTTCTTTGCAAGATCATGGAGATGTGGTTTGCTTTAGAAATATAAAAGTGAAAGAACTAAATTAATAAATTTGAGAAATTGAGTTTTGAGTTTTGAGAAGACAAAAAAGCCAACATTGTTATGTTGGCTTTTTTTTATGTTGATGGAGGCAATAAATTATTTGTTAATTACTGCTGCCATTGTAGAACCTATATCTGCCGGACTAGCTACAACATGGATACCGCATTCGGCCATAATTTTCATTTTGGCTGCTGCTGTATCATCTTCTCCACCTACTATTGCACCGGCATGCCCCATTCTGCGGCCCGGAGGTGCTGTTTGTCCGGCTATAAAACCAACCACAGGCTTTTTGTTACCGGTAGATTGAATGTAATGTGCAGCTTCGGCTTCCATTCCGCCACCAATTTCACCAATCATAACAATTGCATCTGTTTCATCATCATTCATAAATAACTCTACGGCTTGTTTGGTAGTAGTGCCGATAATAGGATCGCCACCAATACCAATTGCTGTAGAAATACCTAAGCCAGCTTTTGCCACCTGGTCTGCTGCTTCGTACGTTAGGGTACCGCTTTTAGAAACGATACCTATTCTTCCTTTTTTAAAAATAAAACCTGGCATTATGCCAACCTTGCACTCATCAGCAGTAATTACACCCGGGCAATTAGGGCCAATAAGCCTGGTATCTTTGCCTGTTAAATAATTTTGAACTTTTACCATATCCTGCACCGGAATGCCCTCAGTGATACATACAACTAAAGCAATACCAGCTTCTGCGGCCTCCATAATTGCATCTGCCGCAAATGCTGGCGGTACAAAAATGATACTCACATTGGCACCGGTACCTTTTACAGCGTCGGCCACCGTGTTAAATACTGGACGGTCTAAATGACTGCTACCACCTTTGCCTGGGGTAACGCCTCCAACCAATTGTGTACCGTACTCCATCATTTGGGTAGCATGGAAAGTACCCTCTGTTCCGGTAAAGCCTTGCACAATTATTTTTGAATCTTTATTAACTAAAACTGACATAAGTAAAAATTTTGGTGCTGCAAAAGTAGTTGTAAAATATTGAGTAAAA
>JBBQTZ010000041.1:0-25325 GCA_038234405.1 Chitinophagales bacterium | reverse complement strand
GTAAGGAGATTTTAATGTACAAATTCAAAACTATTCAGGCGTTAAGAGCCTTAGCTTGTATTTATGTATTCCCTGGACACTTGATTTTCTATTTCCAACATCTATTTCCGAATACTATTTTAAAGTCTGTGTTTTACTTTGGATTTTCAGGAATAAATATGTTTTTTGAAATCAGTGGATTTGTAATCTATGTGAGTACCAAAAATGTAGAAAGAAAACTGATTTCATTTTTAAACTATTTTAAAAAAGGCTTATTCGTATTTTCCCTTTGTATTAGATTTTATTTATTCTTTTTCTTTTGGTAAGCTATTCTTTAAACACATTGCCATTAAAAAGTATAGCTGGTAATTTTTTTTACTCCCATATCATTTTCCTGTTTTTGATATTTCCCGGACACTTAGTTTTGAACTCTATTTTTACTTGCTTTTTGGTTTCGGGCTAATTAGAAATGAGTTCTTAATTATCCCTTACAGTAAATTTTTTTTGCCTTTTTATATTTCCTACTTTCATCTGCAGGTATAAATACATCCGGGTTTGCCGTGCACCAACTTGCAGGTTACCATGTGGCAGAGTTTTGTATGGGTATAATAGCTGGTAATTTTTTAATAAAATCTCATTGTGGATAGCGTATTTTCTGGTACCCATCAGTCTATTTCTTTTCTTTTCAAGAAATTTAGTTAATGGCACATTTTTAAATTACTCAACACCTTCTATGTTACTGAATATCGCATTGGCAAAAATTGAAACAGAAAAACAATAAATATCCCTGCTTTAATTTTATTATTAGGTGATGCTTCTTGTGTACTATATCTTTTACACAATCCTTTTTTACGTGATACAATATTATCTTATCTATGTTATTCATCAAGGTTACCGATACCTGGTTTCTTTACCCTATGTTTATTAACTTTAGCTGCCGGTGTGGTAATACATACGCATATAGAAGCGCTATTATATCGATATCTAAACAAAAAAATTAAATTCGAGTGAGTATTTTCAACAGTCTTAAAAAATAAAGCCGCTGCACTAGCTGTATAATATCCTCCATTATTAACAACTGATCCGTAAAAGGGAGGCTTTTAAAAATTCAATATCAATAAAAAGCTGTTTGATACAATCTCGAGTAAAGATTTTCCTGATAAAGAATCAAGGGCATGGTTAGATGTGGGGGATTCTGTTAGGTTGGCTCCAATGAAAGAAGGATTTCAGTATTTCTCAAAAGACAATCAACAAAATATTATTGACTGGAGCAGCAATGGTTACATAATACTCAGTAGTTTCTTCACAGATAAAAAATGCGACAGCATCAGCAACGAAATAGACAGACTTTTACAAACTGGCCAACTTCATTTTAGCAATGACAATAAATTAATGTTTGCCAATAAAAATTGGGACATTATAAAAGATGTTACTTGGCAAAAGGATTTAACAGCCATCTTATCTTTTCTGCTGGATAAGGAAGTTGTTCCTTTTCAAACGATCAATTTTATTACCGAAAGCCAGCAAAGGGCACATTCAGACAGCATCCACATGACAACCTATTCATTGGGATACCTTGTTGCTGTATGGATTGCACTGGAAGATATTGACAGTGAAAATGGTTCGCTTTTCTACCATAAAGGCAGCCATAAACTACCCTACCTGCTTAATGGTGGTTTTAATGAAGGTGCAACAGCCCTATTACTGGGTAAAAAAGATTATAAGGATTATGAAGATGTATTAGAGGAGATGATTGTAAAAAATAATTTTAAAAAGCAGGAATTTTATGCCAAAAAGGGAGATGTTTTTATTTGGCATGCCAATCTTGTACATGGCGGATCTCCCATATTAAAAAACAACTCTACCAGAAAAAGTATGGTGATACATTATTCTGCTGAAGATGTAATTAAACACCATGAAATTACAGAACGTCCGTCCTTCTTGTCTTCGGACTAATTAAACTTCCGCAAAGAATCTATTGATTAAAACTTTTTTTAAAGAATATAACTAGAGCAAAGGCTTTTTTCGCTACAAATAAAATAACAAATGGTTAACTGTTTAAACCAGCGTTTTCCTGTTCTTCAACCTGCTTATTATTTTTCCAAAAGCGATAGCCAATAAACCCTACAATAGCAAAAGGCGTAATCATTAAATAAAGAATACCACTATTAAGCCCTTGAGCAGGCTTTTCGCCGAGTTGCTGTGCTGTTTTGGTACACATTGCACATTGAGCCTCAACTATTGTTTGGGTTAACAAAAGCAATATTACTATTGAAATTATGGTAAAACATTTTTTCATACTGCAAAATTAACACATCGCAACATCAAACTGTTTAAACGTTTTCAAAAAAAATGGGGCAAAAAAAATCCGCTCTGCAATAGAGCGGATGTATAAAAATGTAAATGTTGCTAAACTATGCAGTCTGCGACATTGATTTGCTTACACGCTTGCGATCATCTTCATTTAGTATCACTTTACGGATACGGATACTTTTTGGCGTAACCTCAATACACTCATCCTGCTGAATATATTCCATACATTCTTCCAGGCTCATAGAGATTTTTGGTGCTGCTTTTGATGCATCATCAGTACCGCTTGCACGGTGGTTAGTCAATTTCTTTGGTTCAGTTGCATTTACTACCAAATCGCCTGGCTTAATATGTTCAGCTATTACCTGACCTGCATACACCTCCTGATTCGGATCTACAAAGAAACGGCCTCTTTCCTGTAATTTATCAATAGAGTAACCAGTAGTTTTTTCTGTTGATTTACTAATTAACACACCATTGCTACGTCCGGGAATTAAACCTTTCCATGGTTTATATTCTGTAAAACGGTGAGCCATTACAGCTTCGCCGGCTGTATTAGTAAGCATATTGCTTCTTAATCCTATCAATCCTCTTGAAGGTATATCAAATTCCAGGTGCTGCATTTCACCTTTGGTTTCCATTACATGCATTTCACCTTTACGCTGCGTAACCAGGTCAATAACCTTTCCGCTATACTCTGCCGGTACATCTACCACCAACATTTCATAAGGCTCATGTTTAGATCCATCAATGGTTTTAACCAATACCTGTGGCTGACCAATGGTTAACTCAAAACCTTCTCTACGCATGGTTTCTATTAAAATACCCAGGTGCAAAATACCACGGCCAAATACGTTGAAACTATCAGCACTGTCACTGTCTTCAACACGCAGCGCCAGGTTTTTTTCAGTTTCTTTCATTAACCTGTCACGCAAATGGCGACTTGTTACAAACTTTCCTTCTTTACCAAAAAATGGTGAGTTGTTAATGCCAAACAACATGCTCATAGTTGGTTCATCTACACTTATAACCGGTAATGCTTCAGGATTATCAATATCAGCGATGGTATCGCCAATATTAAAACTCTCTAAACCTACCACTGCACAAATATCACCTGCAAAAACTTCTGTTACTTTCTTTTTGCCCATTCCTTCAAAAACGTACAATTCCTTTATCTTCATTTTTTTGTTGCTGCCATCGGCTTGCAACAAAGCAATCTGCTGGTTTTCTTTTATGCTGCCACGGGCTACTTTACCTACAGCTATTCTTCCTAAAAAAGAAGAATAATCGAGTGAGGTAATTTGCATTTGCGATGGGCCTTCATTTACTTTAGGCTCTGGCACATGCTCCAAAATAGCATCCATTAAAGGAAAAATATTGTCAATTTCAGTTAAAGTTGTATTCATCCAGCCATTTTTACTACTGCCATAAATGGTAGGAAAATTCAATTGCTCTTCTGTAGCTTCAAGGTTAAAGAACAATTCAAATACTGCATCGTGTACTTCATCCGGACGGCAGTTTGGTTTATCTACTTTATTAATAACCACAATTGGATGTAGACCAAGTGCTAATGCCTTTTGCAACACAAAACGAGTTTGAGGCATTGGTCCTTCAAAAGCATCTACCAACAGCAATACGCCATCTGCCATTTTTAAAACCCTTTCTACCTCACCGCCAAAGTCACTGTGACCGGGAGTATCTATCACATTTACCTTAACATCTTTATAATTAACTGAGATGTTTTTACTAAAAATGGTAATACCACGTTCTCTTTCAAGGTCGTTGCTATCCATTATGAGTTCGCCGGTTTCCTGATTTTCTCTAAAAACCTGGGTAGCATGTATAATCTTATCTACCAATGTTGTTTTGCCATGATCTACGTGAGCAATGATGGCGATGTTTCTGATGTTCATTATTTTGTTTATTTGAGCTTTTACTTATTTTTACCGCAAATGGTTGATTTGCGTAAAAATAAGCATAAGCTATAATTTTAGGCGGCGAAAGTAAGCTAATTCAGCCGGAAAGCAAGGTTAAAGTTAAATTATCATTGTGCATCTTGCAGCTTCTGCGCCTTCATTTCATTAATTGTAAAACCAAAACGAGCAAAAATGATCAGAATATTAAACATAAGAAAAAGAATAGCCCTTGTAGCGCATGATAATAAAAAAGCAGAACTGATAGAATGGGCAGAACGCAATAAAATTGTGCTGGCAAGGCATGAACTGATTGCAACCGGCACTACTGGAAAACTATTGGAAGAGCAACTAGACAGGCCGGTAAAGAAAATGTTGAGTGGCCCGCTTGGTGGCGATCAGCAAATTGGCGCTATGATAGCTGAGGGTAAAATAGATATACTGATATTTTTTTGGGACCCCATGGAGGCGCAGCCACACGATAGCGATGTAAAAGCCTTGCTGAGGTTGGGCGTTGTATGGAATATTTTATTGGCCTGCGACAGGGCAACCGCCGATTTTATTCTTACATCCCCCTTAATGCACACCGAATATGATACTGTTATTCCGGATTACAGGGGATATTTAAACAGAAAAGTTGCAGAATAATACAACAAGGTACTACACTTTTATATAAACCTTATTCTTATCAAGTAAATAGCCTGTTAACCAGCAACATAGCATAAAGCTTACTGCAAATAATAAGGAGCCAGTATAATTGCCGGCGTAACTAAAAACATTGATAAACAACCATTGAAAGAGAGAAGTATTTTTATCCACTACAACTGAATAAAAGACAATGGCAGCTATTTCGGATAAAAGATAAATGAACAACGGATTGCGGCCAAATACTTCAAAAAAGTATGTCCATTTTGTATATTGCTTAAAATTGATGATGTAAATTAATAAGGCAATAATAATGCAATCAAGCGCAACAGTGTGGACCACAAATGAGCTTGTCCATAGTTTTTTATTGATGGGGAAACTAAGGTTCCAGCAATAGGCCAAGGCAAGTAATGCCACTCCACATAATAATAAACCACTCAGGCATTGGTATGTAAACCCTTTTTGCTGAATGTATTTGCCGGCTATATAGCCGCTTGTTACATTAACAATGGCGGGCAAGGTACTGAGTAAACCTTCGGGGTCAAAAGCAAGCCCTTCGCCATGATACAAGTGTTTTTCGCCTAACAACCATTTGTCAATACGCAGTACGGCATTGCCTTCCAGGCTAAGAGGTGCTGTGCTGTCGCCCAATACATACAATAATATCCAGTAAATAATTAAAAAGATCACACTAACTAAAACAACAGTATTGGTTGTAAGATAATGCAGCATTAATGCCGCTATGCCATAACAAAGGGCAATGCGTTGCAAAACGCCCAATACCCGGGTTTCATCAAAAGGAAAAGCTATAATATTATTGGCAGCATCTCTTTTAAAAAATGGAAACCAATACATAAGATATCCTAATAAAAAAATTATGGCGGTACGTTTAAAAATCTTTAGCAACACTTTACTATTACTTAGGGAAGCCCATTTTACTATTACAAAACTCAGTGCATTACCTACCGCAAATAAAAAAGAGGGAAATACCAGGTCTGTTGGTGTAAATCCGTTCCAGTTGGCATGTAAAAGTGGTGCAAATGTAGTATCGCCATTACCGGGCGTATTTACAATAATCATCAGGCAAATGGTAAGTCCGCGGAAAACGTCAAGGACGGTGAAACGTTGTATAGGTTGAGTCATGGCAGGTGGCAATTGGTTTCAGGTGTACAAAGTAAAGATTTTTACTGTAGTTGCAAAGGAAAAATGACAGCTAGCCCAATCATCCATTAATAGTGGTTCTGCACAGCATATTCAGCCTATTAAAAACCTACTAACAAACAGAATGGATAAGTTATAAAATGGTTGGCTTAATTTTAGTACAGCAAAAAATCTATTTAAAAAATTAACATGAAGAATACAAAACAATTTTTGCCTTCCTTTGGTTTTTGTATACTGATGGATTTAGCAGGCATGCTTACCTATCTTTTTCCCGTATTGGGTGAGTTTGCAGATACAGTTTGGGCTCCCATTTCTGGCTTTATTTTTTACAAACTTTTTGGGGGCAGGATAGGTATGATTGGTGGTGTACTAAACTTTATAGAGGAAATTATTCCGTTTACAGATGTAATTCCGTCATTTACCATTGCCTGGTTTATCAGACGAAATGAAATAGCTTCTACTTCCATACAAAAAGCAGGGTAAGGCTAAAATAATTACAGTATGCTTTAATTTTACAAAATATTAAATAAACACATTACAGTGCCATTCAATCTTCAAGCTCCATATCAACCTTCCGGCGATCAGCCAGATGCTATTCATAAGCTTACAGAAGGCATTATGGATGGAGAACAGTTTCAAACTTTGCTTGGTGTTACAGGCAGTGGCAAAACTTTTACCATTGCCAATGTAATACAAAATGTGCAGCGGCCCACGTTGGTACTCACGCATAATAAAACCCTGGTAGCTCAATTATATGGTGAATTCAAGCAATTTTTCCCGGATAATGCTGTAGGCTATTTTGTAAGTTATTACGATTATTACCAGCCCGAGGCTTATATGCCCGTTAGCAATACTTACATAGAAAAAGATTTAAGCATAAATGAAGAGTTGGATAAACTGCGGCTACAAGCTACAGCACAGTTGCTCAGTGGCAGAAGGGATATTATTGTGGTGGCAAGTGTTAGTTGCATTTATGGTATGGGCAACCCAGTTGAATTTGAAAATGGCATAATAAGAATACAGCAGGGGCAGGTAATTAGCCGCCAGGGATTTTTGCATGCGCTGGTAAATAGTTTGTACAGCCGCAGCCAGGGCGATTTTACGAGAGGTACATTTAGGGTAAAAGGAGATACGGTGGATATCAACCTGCCGTACGTAGATTTTGGCTACCGTATTACTTTTTTTGGAGATGAAATTGAAACTATTGAAACGCTGGAACTCAGCAGCAGCAAGCGTATTGGACTGGTAGAAAATGCAGCTATCTTTCCTGCCAACCTTTACCTTGCTCCAAAAGATATTATGCAGGAAGTAATTTATGAAATACAGGACGAAACGGCTGCACAGGTAGAATATTTTAAAAACAGTGGCAAATTTATAGAGGCACAGCGGCTGAGCGAAAGAGTAAATTACGATCTGGAAATGATAAGGGAACTTGGCTATTGTAACGGAATAGAAAACTACTCCCGCTTTTTTGACAGGCGTAAGCCCGGCACAAGGCCCTTCTGTTTGCTCGATTATTTTCACAAAGATTTTATTTGCATTATTGATGAAAGCCATCAAACCATACCACAGGTAAGCGGTATGTATGGCGGAGATAGAAGTAGAAAATTAATTTTGGTAGATTATGGTTTCAGGCTGCCATCTGCCTTAGATAACAGGCCATTAAATTTTCATGAATTTGAAAATTTAATCAGTCAAACCATATTTGTAAGCGCCACACCAGGCGATTTTGAATTAGAAAAAACGGGTGGCGTGGTGGCAGAGCAGGTTGTAAGACCCACCGGTTTACTGGATCCACCAATTGAAGTACGTCCTTCCATTAATCAGATTGATGATTTATTGGAAGAAATTGATAAGCGCATTACCATGGGCGACAGGGTATTGGTAACTACTTTAACCAAACGCATGGCAGAGGAAATGGACAAATACCTGCACCGTATCAATATAAAAAGCAAGTATATACACAGTGAGGTAGATGCTTTGGAAAGGGTAGAAATACTGAGGGAACTACGGCTTGGCATTATTGATGTGCTGGTAGGGGTAAATTTGTTGAGAGAAGGGCTTGATTTGCCGGAAGTGTCGCTGGTAGCTATTTTAGATGCTGATAAGGAAGGTTTTTTGCGTAACGAACGCAGCCTTACACAAACTGCCGGCAGGGCGGCAAGAAATGTGGATGGACTCGTAATTTTTTATGCAGATAAAATGACGGAAAGCATGCAAAAAACGATTGACGAAACGCAGCGCCGCCGTGAAAAACAAATAGCCTACAATATTTTACACGGCATTACACCCAAAACAATCATCAAGAGCAAGGAACAAATTATGGCACAAGGCTCCGTGTTGGATGTAAAAGGGTATGATCCAAGCAATCCACACGCCATCAAAAATGATGAATCACCTTTAACCATAGCCGCAGAAGATGGTGAGGAATATTTGACCATACCTAAAATGGAAAAGAAAATTGCTTCTACCAAAAAATTAATGGAAAAAGCAGCACGGGATATGGACTTTATGGAGGCTGCAAGGCTAAGAGACGAAATGTTTAGACTGCAGAAGGATTTGGAAGGAATGAAATAGAAATTTTAACTTATAACATCACTTAATATGAGCATAAGTTTTAAGTTAGACAAAAGTGTAGGTAAGGCAATGAGCGTTACTGAGGCTGATAAAAACATGAATGATTTTAATACCTTCACAGTTGAGCAAAAGTTTGAAATTGCCAATATGCTTATAGCGATTGCTTATAGCGATTGCTTATAGCGATTGCTTATAACTTTCCATTAGGTTACCCGCCCCCAATCAACAAAACTATATTTGAAGCAAGAAATCAAAAAAATGGCAAAGGTATTTAACAAAGATTTTTTAGAATGCTTGCAATGCCTAAACAATAATAAAGTAGCCTGTTTACTGGTGGGTGGCTATGCAGTAATTTTACACGGATATCCCAGAACTACTGGCGATTTGGACATTTGGGTTAAAAGAACAAAAGAAAATTATGCATGCCTGCAAAGGGCATTTAACGAATTTGGATGCCGGTATTTGGTATGGCTGAAGAAAATGTTTTGTTTCATGAGGAGTGGGATGTTTTCCGGTTTGGGCAAAATCCTTGTGCCATTGATATAATGACAAAAATGGGTGATTCACATTTTGATTCATGTTTAGATATGGCTAAAGTATATCTGTTAGAGGGGGTGGAAATTAAATTAATTCATTGTACACATCTTATACAAGCAAAACAAGCTGCTGGTAGGTTTAAAGACCTAAATGATTTACAAAACCTACCTAAACAAATATAATTTTTCCCTACCTTTCGTACCTAATAATAAAATAAAATGATAACTATTGCACTTTACAACCTAAAAGGAGGCGTAGGCAAAACCGCTAGTTGCGTAAACCTTGCTTATTTAGCCGCAGCAGATGGCTATAAAACACTTTTGTGGGATATAGACCCTCAGGGATCTTCGAGCTTTTACTACAAAGCTAAAACGAAAGTACACCCGGGTATAAAAAAACTTATCACTAAAGATGCAGTTTTGGAAACAGCCATCCTTAGTACCGATTTTGAAATGCTCGATGTAATACCTGCAGACAGCAATGCCAAAAGTACAGACATTATGCTGGAAGAAATGAAGGGCAATAAGGGCAGATTAAAAAGTGTATTGAAGCAATTGGATAAAGAGTACGATTTTGTTTTCATTGATTGTCCTCCAGGCTTTAGCGCCCTTAGCGAAAATATTTTTAATGCGGCAGATATTGTTTTAATGCCCGTAATACCTACTACTTTATCTATTCGAACGTACCACATGGTAAAGGATTATTTTAAGGAAAAAGAAATTGACATTAAGAAAATGATTTGCTTTTTTACCATGGTGGATCTGCGTAAAAACCTGCACAACGATATAATGGAAGAGCTGCATAAAGACCGTCGCTTTTTCAAAAACTACATTCCCTACCTGAGTGATGTAGAAAAAATGGGTATTCACAAAGCGCCCATTATGGAATTTGCCAACTACAGCTACGCTGCCCAATGCTACAGAGATTTGTGGGTAGAGCTAAAAGAAGGAGTATTGGAATAGTAATTTTTTAGTGAAAAAAGCTAATTAGTGCAGCTTCTTAGAGGGTATTAGTTTTTAAAAACCGATACCCTGTTCTTATAAATATCAAACCCATTTTATCACTTTTAATCATCAAAAATATGCGTCGCTCTATTACCTCCTGGTTTAGCCCATCACTGCAAAAAGAAATGCCAGTTGTTACTTATGGCTCTTATGGGTTTTCCCTGTTATTAATACCAACTGCCGGGGCCGATTACCTTGAGTATGAACGCTTTCAATTAATAGACCATCTATCGCCGTACATCAATTCAGGCAAATTGAAGATATTTTCAATTGACAGCATCAATAAAGAAAGCTGGATGAATAAGCAAATGTTGGGCGAACACAAAGCCATCCGTCACAACCAGTTTAATGAATATGTTTACAACGAAGTAATACCATTTATTAAAAACTCCACTTCGTGGGATACGCCAATTATTGTATGTGGCGCTTCGTTGGGAGCCTTGCACAGTATGAATTTGTTTCTAAAAAGACCCGATTTAATAAATGGTGTAATAGCCATGAGTGGTGTATATGATCTTACAGAATACACGGAAGGATTTTTTGACGACCAGGTGTATTTTAACTCTCCTAAACACTATATTCCAAATCTTACAGACCATCATATTTTACAACAAATACGCAATAGCAGGCATATTCATCTACTAACCGGTTCCGGAGATTTTGAGGCGCCAGATGCTGCAGAATCTTTTGCTGGCGTGTTATACAATAAGGGGATTGATTATGAATTAAGCGTTTGGGGCAGCGAATGGAAACATGATTGGCCTACCTGGCGTGCTATGCTGCCGTTGTGGATTGATACCAGGTTTTAGTGTTATTGCACACAAAGATTTTTGCACGCAAAGTTTTTCACGCAAAGAAGGAAAGAAATCAAAGAAGGAAAAAAGAAAAGAAAAAAGAAAAGATAAACAAGATTTGTAATGTTATATTTTATTGCTTTTTAATTGTCATCTTTAAATTCTTTCCTTACCTCCTTTGTTTTGCAAAAAACTCTTCGCTTCTTTGCGTGAAACCCTTTGCCTTAACCCCTTTGCTTCTTTGCGTGAAATCCTTTGCCTTACCTCCTTTGCTTCTTTGCGAAAAACCCTTTGCTTCTTTGCGTGAAATCTCTTTGCGTGAAACCCTTTGCCTTAACCTCTTTGCTTCTTTGCGTGAAATCCTTTGCTTCTTTGCGTGAAATCCTTCCCTTCTTTGCGTGAAACCCTTTGCTTCTTTGCGTGAAAAACCTACTTTTACCGCATGCAAAAAAAGTTATTCCTTCTCGATGCGTTTGCGCTGGTTTTCAGGGCATATTATGCACTTATCCGCAGCCCACGCATAACCAGTAAGGGCCGCAATACCAATGCCCAATTTGGCTTTACCAATACGTTGATTGACCTTATTAACAATCAAAAGCCTACCCATATAGCAGTATGTTTTGATACCCATGCCCCTACAGAAAGGCATACTGATTTTGCCGATTACAAAGCCAACCGGCAAGAAACTCCGGAAGATATTTTATCGGCTGTGCCGGATATTAAGCGCATTATAGAAGCCATGAATATTCCGGTAATAGCCATTGATGGCTACGAAGCCGATGATGTGATTGGTGCTTTGGCAAGGCAGGCAGAAAAAGAAGGGTACGAGGTTTTTATGGTAACGCCCGATAAAGATTATGGGCAGTTGGTAACCGATAAAATTAAAATTTACAAACCGCCTTACCAGGGTGGTAATATTGAAATATTAGGCCCAAAAGAAGTGTGTGAAAAATGGGGAATTGAAAAGGTGAGCCAGGTAATTGATATATTAGGATTGATGGGAGATGCAGTAGATAATATTCCTGGTATAAAAGGGATAGGTGAAAAAACAGCTGCCAAATTATTGGCAGAATATGGAACGCTGGAAAATATTTTAAACAATGCAGATAATATAAAAGGATCGGTTGGTGAAAAAATAAGGGGTGGCAAAGAGAGTGCATTGATGAGTAAAAAATTGGCTACTATCATTACCGATATCCCTGCTGCAATATTTCATGAGGAAGATTTTCGCTTGAAAGAAATAAATAAGGAAGCGCTGAAAGAAGTTTTCGACCTGCTGGAATTTAGAGCTATTGCCAAAAGAATTTTAGGCGATGATGCTGGAGTAACCCAGCCTGACAGGCAAAATGGTATAGAATCTAAACCATTTGCTTTCGACAGCCGAAAAGCTAAAGCAGATGCTAATCAGTTGGATCTTTTTGGAAGTCCCGTAGTAACCACAGACCCTGCGGCGGATGATAATACGGACGAAGGGTCAGGTACAAATTTTTTATCTCCCGATAAAAATATCAACAATACGCCGCACAATTATACGCTGCTAAACACGGCAGAAGCCATACAGCAATTTATCAATTCCATAAAAGATGAACCAACAATTTGCTTTGATACGGAAACCACCGGCCTCGACCCAAATGATGCGGAATTGGTTGGACTAAGTTTTTCCATCAAACCAACCGAAGGTTATTATGTGCCATGCCCGGTTGACAGGAATGAATGTATTGAACTCCTAACCTGTTTTCAACCATTGTTCAGCAATGCTGCTATTACGTGGATTGGACAAAATATCAAGTACGATTTACTAATGTTGAAATGGTATGGCTTTGAGCTGAAAGGAAATATTTTTGATACCATGCTGGCGCATTATGTAATAGAACCTGATGGTAAGAGCAGCATGGATGTGTTGAGTGCCAAATACCTTGGCTACCAGCCGGTTTCCATTACCGAATTAATTGGTAAAAAAGGAAAAGGGCAAGGTAATATGAGGGATATAGAACTGGAAAAGATAAAGGAATATGCTGCGGAAGATGCAGATATTACCCTGCAGTTAAGAAATGTTTTTCTCCCCATTATAAAGAAAGAAGCTGTAGAAAAAGTGCTGTATGAAGTAGAAATACCTTTGGTAAAAGTGTTGACAGATATGGAGTTTGAGGGTATTCGCATTGATGAAAACTTTTTAAAAGAATACAGCATTGTTTTACAAAAAGATGCTAAAGAATTTGAAGAGTTAGTTTATGAGCAGGCTGGCGTAAGGTTTAATTTGGCAAGCCCTAAGCAATTGGGCGAGGTGTTGTTTGATAAAATGCAATTAGATCCTAAAGCAAAAAAAACCAAGACAGGGCAATACGCCACCGGCGAAGATGTATTGGCTAAACTTGCCAACCAGCATAAAATTTGTAACGATATTCTATCTTTTCGTGAGCTAACCAAATTGAAAAATACCTATGTAGATGCATTGCCGGAATTGATCAATAGTAAAACTGGCAGGGTGCATACTTCCTACGCACAGGCAGTAGCAGTAACAGGCAGGTTAAGCAGCACAAGCCCCAATTTGCAAAACATTCCGGTTAGAACTGAAAGAGGCAAGGAAATTAGGAAAGCCTTTATCCCAAGAGACGAAAACCACGTATTGGTTTCTGCCGATTATTCTCAAATAGAACTACGTATTGTTGCTGCTATAAGTGCCGATGAAAATATGTGTGCAGCATTTAAAACTGGCAAAGACATACACACTGCCACTGCCGCCAAAGTTTTTAATGTAGAGGAAGCTGATGTAACAAAAGAAATGCGGTACAAGGCAAAAAGTGTAAACTTTGGTATCATTTACGGGCAGGGTGCTTTTGGCCTTGCAGAAAATTTAGGCATCTCCAGAACAGAAGCAAAAGAAATTATCGACAACTACAAAAAGCAGTTTCCCAACATTCAAAAGTACATGGATGAAACCATCAACTTTGCTAAAGAAACCGGTTATGTAGAAACACTGATGGGGCGTAAGCGTTGGTTGAAAGACATTACAAGTGCCAACTTTACAGTACGTGGTTTTGCAGAACGCAACGCTATCAACTCCCCTATACAAGGTACGGCCGCAGACATGATAAAACTGGCAATGATTAAAATTCACCATGCCTTTAAAGCCCGCCAGTTTAAAAGCAAAATGCTGTTGCAGGTTCATGATGAATTGGTATTTGATGTGCTTAAAGAAGAACTGGAATTAGTTAAGCCTGTAATATTGGAATGTATGCAACATGCCTTGTCATTGCCCAATGATGTACCTGCAAATGCAGAAATTGGCGAGGGAGAAAATTGGCTGGTAGCACATTAATTAGTTGTTTTAAAAAAAATGGAATGGTAATTTTAATACAATGTAAAGATCAGGTGGGTTTGGTAGCGGCCATTTCAACACTGATGGCAAAAGAGCAGATTAATATAACTTCAATGCGTGAGCATGTGGATACTGTTGAATGCCGATTTTTTGTACGATTAGTGGTAAATGGATGTTCCAATATCCCTTTATTGGAAACCCGGTTAAAAGAAGTACTTCCGGCAGATGCAGAAATAAACGTACATCCGCTGCCGGCAAAAAAAATTGCTGTACTGGTAACCAAAGATCATCATTGCCTGAGCGATATACTTATCAGAAATCATTTTAAAACTTTAGGCGCAACAGTGCAGTGTGTAATTGGCAATCACAAAAACCTGGAGGAAATTTCTACCCGGTTTAATATTCCTTTTCATTTTATTTCTCATGAAAATATTGATAAGGACATATTTGAAAATGAACTGCTCAGTAGCATTGCAAAATATGAAATACATTACCTTGTGCTGGCAAAGTTTATGCGTATTTTATCGCCATCGTTTATTGAAAAAGCTGCAGTGCCCATTATCAATATTCACCATTCATTTTTGCCGGCTTTTATTGGTGCCAACCCTTACAGGCAAGCGTATGAAAGAGGCGTAAAACTCATTGGCGCAACAGCTCATTATGTTACCAATCAACTGGATGAAGGCCCCATCATTGCACAGCAAATTATTCCGGCAGATCATTCTTTTACATCTGCCGATATGATGAAGGCAGGAAAAGAAATAGAAACAGCAGTAATGGCAAAAGGCCTGCAACTGGTATTTGAAGAAAGGATTTTGTTGTATAAAAACAAGACCGTGGTATTTGAATAAATTAACAACAACAATAAAATAGTACACATGAAATATACCCTTATTTATTGCTACGATGCTTACTGTGGCTGGTGCTATGGCTTTAGTCCGGTAATGAAACAAGTAGCAGAAACTTATGCCGGGCAGTTAGAAATTGAAGTGCTTAGTGGCGGAATGATTATAGGCGAAGCAGTGCAGCCGATAGAAAAGATTGCACACTATATTGATGGGGCATACAAAAATGTAGAGCAGTTGAGTGGTATAAAATTTGGGGTAGATTATCTCTGGCATATTCATCACCCCGACTTAAGTGATTGGCAAATGAATTCTGAAAAACCTGCTATTGCACTTTGCATTTTTAAAGAATATTATCCCGAAAAACAAATGGCATTTGCCGCCGATTTGCAATATGCACTACATTTTGAAGGCCGTGATTTATGCGATGATGAGGCCTATCGCCACCTGCTTGAAAAATACGGAATTAATGAAGAAGCATTTTTTGGTAAGCTAAAAGATGAAACGTATAAGGAGCAGGCCTATTATGAGTTTAGCCTTTGCAAGCAGTTGCAGGTAACTGGTTTTCCGGCTGTATTGTTGCAGGAAAGCGATAGTAAGTTTCATTTATTGGCACGGGGATATACCACAGCAGAAGAACTGAAAGTAAGAATTGATTCCGCATTAAAAGCCTCAACCTAAGTAACCTATTTGCTGGTATTTACTTAGATGGTATAATTGGTAATTGCCTGCAATTTATCTTCCTAAAAAATAAATTTCAATAGTTCAAATCTTTTATTAACTTTGAATGGTTGCATAAACAACTATATGCCAAACAACCAATTTAAACGAGGAGAACTTTACAGTTTTATAACAGGTAAGGCTAGTACGGCTATTGCACGGCGCCTGCAGAAAAATTTTAAGACTGCCAACATTGATGTTACCATTGAACAGTGGAGTGTACTCTACCATTTATGGAAGGAGGATGGGCTTAGCCAACAGCAACTATGTGATGCTACTTTCAGGGATAAACCAAGCATTACCAGGCTGGTAGATAATTTAGAAAAATTAAATATGGTAACAAGGGTTGCCAGTAAAGAGGATAGAAGAATTAACAAGATACACCTTACTAAAGAAGCAGTGGAACTACAGGAGCAAACGATGTTGGTGGCCAATCAAACATTGAATGAAGCATTGGCTGGCGTATCTAACGGACAAGTAGAGATTGCCAAGGAAGTATTGCAAATGGTGTACGACAACTTAGCCACTTAAATACTCCTAAGGGGGGTTCAAGATGAGGCTAAGATATTATTAAGGCTTTTTTTTCTACAACTATATTACAAATAATATACCTCCATTTAAATTAATTAAAGATAAAAACGATCTACGTATGACTACAACAACTTCAACAGCCATACCCGTTAAAGGCGGTGAGTGGTTAATTAAGGAAAGCAATGCTTTCGAAACTTTTACCAGCGAAGATTTTAATGAAGAACAACAGATGGTGAAAGACATGTGCCTGCAGTTTTTAACAGCAGAAGTGCATCCGATTGTGGATAGAATTGACAAACTCGAGCCGGGTTTAATGCCATCATTGATGGTAAAAGCTGGCGAGCAGGGTTTATTGGGTGCATCAATTCCCGAAGAGTTTGGTGGCTTGGGAAAAGATTTTATCACTTCTACATTGGTGAACGAAGGGCTTGGTGGTGGCTACTCTTTTAGCGTGGCCATTGCAGCACATACAGGTATTGGTACCTTGCCAATTTTGTATTTTGGAACAGATGAGCAGAAGCATAAATACATTCCTAAATTGGCTTCTGGCGAGTGGAAAGGCGCTTATGGTTTAACAGAACCTAATAGCGGTAGTGATGCGTTGAGCGCCAAAACTACGGCTGTACTTTCTGCAGATGGTACGCACTATATTTTAAACGGACAAAAATGCTGGATTACCAATGGCGGCTTTGCAGATGTATATACCGTTTTTGCAAAAATAGATGGCGATAAATTCTCTGCATTTATTATTGAGCGTGACTTTGAAGGGTTTACCCGCGGGCAGGAGGAACACAAAATGGGTATTAAAGGCTCTTCAACTGTGCAACTGTATTTTCAGGATTGTAAAGTACCGGTAGAAAACCTATTGGGCGAAGCAGGAAAGGGCCACATCATTGCTTTTAATATTTTAAATATTGGCAGGCTAAAATTGTGTGCTGCCGCATTGGGTGGCGCAAAAATGGCTTTACAAGGTACCATTGAATATGCCAAAACAAGGGAACAATTTAAAACTGCCATTGCCAATTTTGGAGCCATCAAATACAAACTGGCAGAAAGTGCCATCAGAATATTTGCAAGTGAAAGTGCCTTGTACCGCACTTCCAAATGGATTGATGATAAAGAACTGGAACTCGCTGCTGCCGGCAAACCTTTTAATGAAGCATTGTTGGGTGCAGCAGAAGAATATGCAGTGGAATGTGCTATGCTAAAAGTGAGTGGCAGCGAAGTGTTAGACTATGTAGTGGATGAAGGTGTACAGGTATTTGGTGGCAACGGTTTTAGTGATGAATACATGATTAGCCGTGCTTACAGGGATAGCCGCATTAACCGTATTTACGAAGGCACCAACGAAATAAATCGCCTGCTTACAGTAGATATGATCTTAAAAAGAGCCATGAAGGGAAAGTTGGATTTGATGGGTCCGGCCATGGCTGTATCTAAAGAGTTGATGAGTATTCCTGAATTTGGAAATGAGGACGAAACTGCGTTTGCTGCTGAGAAAAAAACAATCCTGAATTTAAAGAAAAGCATTTTGATGGTGGCCGGCGCTGCTGTTCAAAAACTAATGATGAAGCTAAATGACGAGCAGGAAATTTTAATGAATATTGCAGACATGGCCATTGAAACTTTTAATGCAGAAAGCACTTTACTAAGAGTTATTAAAATGGCCGATAAAAATGGCGAAGCCGCCAGCAGATTGCAAACAGATATGATGCGCTGCAATTTGAATGATGCTACCGATAAGGTAAACAAAGCTGGTAAAGAAGCCATCAATGCATTTGCCGAAGGCGACGAATTACGCATGATGTTGCTTGGCCTTAAACGCTTTACAAAGGCTACACCATTCAATAGTAAAGATGCAAGAAGAAGAATAGCAGATAAGTTAATTGCAGAAAATAAGTATTGCTGGTAATCAGACGTTAAGTTTAAATACAAGTTTTTTTAAGCAGGGCTTTTGGATTGCTATGAAGCTTTATGGGTGAATATGATTCTGATATTATTGCCTGTTGATAAAAGGATGTAATAATCACTCTTATACAAAATAATTTTATTGGGCTTTTATCACAAAAACCACCATTTAATAAAGCCGAAATTTGTAATACAGCTTTATTTAGGGTAGAGGAATTCATTTAACAAAAACCATCCATTAATAAGGATGGTTTTGTGTTTTTTTCGGGTGTATTTCAAATTGTCGCAGAACTAAGTGTTTGGTAAGGGCACTAACTACGGCCAAGCCTCGGTCGTGTGTTACCACCGACCGAAATCCGGAGCGTTAATCTGAAATGCACCCTTTTTATCTACTGTATAATGTGCTACCTTTCAGCTATGAAAATTAATTTTACCGGCATTTTTTTATTACTATCTGTATTAGTTTTTTCACAACCTGCTGAAACGCCTTTTATTAAATTGATCCAGCCGTTTAAATCCTCTAACGCTATATCCTCTTCCCGACAATTCATTATTGGTTCCACCTGCAAAACTTGCAAGCTTACCATTAACGATAGCCTTGTAAAAGTGTACTCTACAGGAGCTTTTGCGTATGAATTAAATCTTTTACCCGGTGATAGCAGCTTTCTTTTAAAAGCTGAAGGAATAAATAAAGTAACTACAAAAAAAATCAGCTATTCTTATAAATTAACCAAACCTGCTGAACCCGTAACAACCTTTGATATTGAGAGTTTTCAAACATATCCGGAAGGTAACCTTGTTTTAATGCAGGGCGATAAAGTAAAGTTTAAAGTAAAAGCGCTTACAAAATGTATGGTAAGGGCAATGGATAAAATCACATTGTACGAAATGCCGGTTTCGCAAACCAATGGTATGCCCGGTATTTACCAGGGAGAATATATAGTAAAGGAAGCAGACAGTTTTGCGGCAAAAAAAATATTCGTCAGCATGATAGATTCTGCAGGTAACAGAAAAGAAAAAGCAGCAGCCAATACCATCTCTACCCTTTCATCGTTATCTTCTGATATTGCCATTACAAAGGGCCGCCTTGCACATTTGGAATATGGCCTGGGAGATGATAGGCTGGGTGGTGCTAAAATAGGCTATCTCGACAGTAATATTGTGTTGAAAATAATCGGTAAAGCTGGATCGCATTTTAAAGTTCAACTGGCAAAAAACCGCACGGCATATATCCCAGATGACCAGGTATCTCTTTTGCCAAAAGGAAGTTTTTCGCCGGAAAGCCTGACTGCAAAGTGGAATGTTTATGGTGATGAAACCTTTGATTTTGTAAAAATTGGACTTTTTGCCAAACTGCCTTACCAATCATTCCAACTCGTAAATCCATCTAAAATAGTAGTGGATATTTTTGGCGCCACTAACAATACCAACTGGATCAATCAACTGGAAAATGTGCAGGAGATAACCGATGTATCTTATGAGCAGGTGGCTGATGAAATTTTCAGGATTACCATTCAATTAAAACATGCGCAGCATTGGGGGCATCAAATTTATTACAGCGGCAATAATCTTATGATTAAGGTAAGAAGACAGCCGGTAAATTTATCATTGCGTAACTTAACCATTGCCGTTGATGCAGGCCACGGCGGCACCAATAATGGTGCGGTAGGTGCAACAGGTGTTTATGAAAAAGACATTACCCTGGCCCTGGCTTTAAAACTGCAAAAATCATTGGAAAAGGAGGGCGCCAAAGTAATTATGACAAGAACGGGAGAAACCTATTTCGATAACAAGGAACGCATACTTTTTTACAGGGATAGCTTGCCAGATCTGTTGCTCAGCCTGCATTTAAACTCATCTGATGATCCATTGAGAACAAGCGGTACCAGTACATTTTATCGCTACCCGGGCTTTAGAAATTTGAGTCTTGCAATTTACAATCGCATGCTGCAACTAGGTTTAAAAGAGTATGGTAACAATGCGTCTTTCAATTTTATGCTCAATAGTCCAACTGAATATCCCAACGCATTAATTGAAACCCTTTTTCTAAGCAATTTAGATGAAGAAGCCAATATTTTAAATCCGGTTTATCAGCAACAAATGATTGACAAAATTGTAGCCGGCGTTAAAGATTTTTTAGAAGGTTGTAAGGAGTAATAATAGTTTAAATTTTTTTTATTACTAAAGAAAATACAGACCTTAAAATTGCCAATTCCGGGTTTACTGTAGCGCATCTAATTGCTCTTTCACAAAGTCCATCAGCTCTTTTATCGTTTCAGAAGAAAAGTCAAACTTTAATCCTGCGGTTTTGTACAATTCAGGTAAAGTGGCAGTACCACCCAATGCCAAAGCATTACAATAGTTATCCAATGCCACTTGTTCGTTGTTTTTAAATTGCATCCACATACCAATAGCACCCAATTGAGCAATGCCATATTCAATATAATAAAATGGAACTTCAAACAAATGCAATTGGCGCTGCCAGCCATTGCTGCGGTAGGTTTCAAGACCGGAGAAATCAATGATTCCATCACTGTATTCCGCTAAAATCTCCATCCATTTGGCAGTTCTTTCTTCGTTGGTATGGCCAATGTTATCGTACAGCCAATGTTGGTATTTATCTATAACAGCAATCCACGGAAACAGGGTAATTACCCTTTCCAGTTGGTGTTCTTTTGCTCTAAGTAATTCGGTTTTATCGCTAAAAAATACATCCCAATGCTCCATGCTAAAAAGTTCCATGGCCATGCTTGCCACTTCGGCAATTTCCATTGGGTATTCTTTAAAACCAGTAAGTGGTAATGGATGAGCTAAAAAAGAATGAACAGCATGGCCACCTTCGTGTACCATAGTGGTTACATCATTCATTTGTCCGGCTGCATTCATAAAAATAAAGGGTGCGCCACTCTCTGCCAACGGACAATTATAGCCACCGGGAGCCTTGCCCATGCGGCTTTCCAGATCGAGGTGTTGAATACTTTTCATTTTTGCAAGGCACTCGCCAAAAAACGGACGCAGCTTGCTAAAACAGGCAATTGATTTTTCTACCAGTTCATCGCTTGTAGTAAAAGGCTGCAGCGGCTTTACACCCTCCAACTCTGCATCCAAATCCCATGGTCTTAATGTATCAAGACCAAGCTTTTCTTTTTTATGTTGGTAGATGATTTTAACTAATGGCACCACCTGCTCTTTTACAGCAGCATGAAAAGCGTAGCAAGCTTCTTTATCGTAATCAAATCTGCCAAGCTCTTTAAAGCGGTAATCTGTATAGTTGGTAAAGCCGGCATTTTGGGCTACTTCATTTCGCTTAGCCATCAATTTGTTGAAGAGTTCATTTAAGGCATCTTTATCCAGCAATCTTCTTTCCTGAATTTTTCGGTAGGCATCTTCTCTTAATGCCCTATCGGGATTTTCCAAAAATTTGGCTGCCTGCTGCAAAGTGTATTCTTTGTCGTTGATGGTTACCGTCATTTTACCACTAATAACGCCAAAATGCTGCTGCATTACAGCCAGTTCAGATTGTAGGGGAATATTATCTTCCCTAAAAAGGTCAATATTTTTTTTAATACTACGTAGATAGGTGAAATATTGCGCAGGCTCCAGTGTATCGAGCAAAGGATGATTGATTAATTTTTTATTCAATGCATCTGCATACGGCTGTATGTGCGGCTGTATTTCGGTACAGAAAAAATTAAAGGATGCCTCAAGTGAAGGATTGGTAGTGTCGCAGGTCATTTTTATTTGCCGCCAGCAAGCATCTTCGCTTACCACAGCTTCTACTTCACTCATTTGCGCAAGCCATTGTTCCAACTGCTTTTTGCTGCTAATATCCTTATCCAGCAAGGCTTTAAAGAATGGTTCAATACTTTGCCAATCGGTAACTGCAAAATCTGCAGGTATAAAATGCCGTGGAAGTTTTTCGATGTTTGCGGTATAGTTCATAAGCCTAAATCTTAAAGGAACTTTTACTCCATTCCTCTTGAACAGAGAAATGGAGTTTTAAAAATATATTCTTTATTTTTTTGCTAATTGTTAGCTTTTTTGTGAGCATGCCTTCAACTCCACTTAAGAGATGAGTGCCAGGCTTTTACGCCATTTTCCTCGGAGAGTTAATTTTTTTTGGTGGCGCTGCTTTGGCATTTACCTGCTTTGGCCCGGCTGCCTTTGCTTTTGGCGCCGTCGGCTCTTGCCCTATTGCATCATGCTCCGGATTTTCTGACAATTTAATTTCAATGTTATGGGTATTTAGTTGATCGTACCATTTAATTACTTTTTTCATGTCGCTGCCATATACCCTTTCAAAATCCATATCAGGATATACTTTTTGAAAGTAAGCTTTCACTGCTTTGGTATCATTTGCTGCAGGAACCGCTTCTGCACTATTTTTCATAGCGGTTAATACTTCTACCAAATTTACATTGTCATTTACTGTGTAAATTTCCACACTCTCAATATGAGAAAAACTATGCAAACGGGTGCTTACAAATTTGGTAGTGTTATCTTCTAATGAACGCACTATACCGCCATCTGCCTTTGAAGATATTAATTCAAATAATCCGCTTAAGCCTGTAACAGAAACTAGTTTGTTATAATCCATAAAATTTATTTTTAGGGCTGCAAGATAAATGTAATACAGTTAAAATACTACGTTAAAACCATTTTAACAAATTGTAATGGCGTAGTCAAAATGCAGGTTTAAAGTTTTACATAGCTTTATCCGCAGTGTTTTAATTATATAATCGGCTAAATACAGCACTATTCCTTTACATACCATTGTTAATAAATTAAAGAATAGTAAACTATGGCTGCATTTGCACCATTTATTATAACAGAAAAAAGTACGAGGTTTATGGCAAATTATTTTAAAAACCGGTAAACCTGTATCCATTTTATTATGATGCCAATTAAATACTAAGCTAGACTTATATCATCATGGGCAGAAACAACAATGCCAAAATTTTATTTAATAAAGCATTACTGAACAAACCAGCAATACATCTGCTACTGCCTGCCTGGCAAAAATAAAATAGTAATTATAGTACAACTGCAATTATTTTTACCGGGCAATAATATTTCATAAGGTGCCGGTGCTTAACAAAAGCAGCGGCAACTCAATTGTATTGTACAGCAAAAAATTAAATTAACTTGTTATCAGCACAAAGATTAACGCCCAATCAGGCGCTCCCAAAAATAAAGCAGTATTGTGCTTATCAGGAACGCAGCCATAGCGAAGTAAGGGATAAACTGTACAGTTTTGGAATTACTAAAATTGATATTGATGAAATCATCAGCAAATTAATAGACGATAACTACCTAAATGAAGAGCGCTTTGCCATACATTTTGCAGGCGGAAAATTTAGAATAAAGCATTGGGGTAAAGTAAAAATTAAATACCAACTCAAACAAAAACAGGTAAGTGACTTTTGCATAAAAAAAGCCCTTGCGGCCATTGATAATACAGCCTATAAAAAAACACTTTATAAGCTAGCCGATGCTAAAATAGCAACACTCCAATCAGAAAAAAACAGCTTTACCCGTAAAAAAAAATTACAGGATCATTTATTACAAAAGGGCTTTGAAATGGAGTTGGTAAAAGTAATTGTAAACGATTACTAAGACTTTTTTACCTGCCATTTAAGTGTGCAGAAATTGGTATAAGCTTACTAATAATCACCTACAGGCAGCTTTCAAGTAATTATTAAAGTGGCATTATATTAGTCATTTGAAAATTTATTTTCCAGCAATTTCTCTTTAAATATACCTCCGAATGTGCAGGCAAAAGTTACCAATATTGCCCTTGTATCTACTTTGGCTATGCGGTTATAGGTAAAGTTACTGCCCGTCAATAACTGTCCGCTTTGTTGGGTATTAAAAATATCCGTAACCACCAAACCAAGGCGGGCATTGCCTTTACCTAATTTTTGCTGCAAGCCAAGGTCAATATTGTACACAGCTATCCGCCTGCCCTGCGGCAAAGCGATTGGTGCATTGTACACACCTGTAATTTGCAATTTGCTGCCACCCCAAAGGGCAAAATTATTTATGAGTTTACCATACCAGCTAAATAGATTATTAGCTACTTCAAAGCCAGCATTGCCGCCTTCAATATTTTGTTGAAACAGTGCTACACTCAGGTTAAAATCATACTTTTTTGAAGGCTTGGCGCTTAAAACGTTTTCAACGCCATAGGTAACTACATTACCAAAATTTGCTGGTTTTGATATAGCCACTCCATCGGGTCGCAATACTGTAAACCCACGTATGTTATTACTGGCAATGCGATAATACAGCACAGCGTAAAGAGATATTTTTTCCCAATCTTTATTGTAACCTAGCTCAAACGAGTGTACCAATTCTGGTTTTAGATAAGGATTACCGCCATGCTGATTAAGCGAATCAGTTATATCAACAAATGGATTTAATTGACCAAGCCACGGCCTGTTAATGCGACGGCCATAACTAATTTTCCAAAACTCATTTGTTTGTTGGTAATAAGCCAAATTAACTGTAGGAAACAGGTTGAAATAATTGTTGCTAAATGCTATCTGATTACCCGCTGTGTTGCCATTGTTCCAAACCTGCTCTGCCCTTAGTCCAAATTCGTATTTTATTTGAGGGCTATTTTCTTCCCCGGTAAAACCACTGTATTGTAAATAGGCTGCATGTATTTGCTCATTAAAAGTAAATATGTTACTACCTGCTTTATTGGTTATATAAGCCCCTGCAATATTATCCTGGGTTAAAAAATCGGCCTCAAGGTAGCGCAGAATGGTTTTATAGCCCATGCCAATAGTAGTACGGGTAGTAAGTGGCTGCACAAAATCTGCTTTAATATTGGTTACATTGTTGTTTTCGTAATTGTGGGTTTTTTGCAAAAAAAGATTACCCATGGCTGTATTTGCCTCAGAAAAAGACTGTGAATTAATACCGGTGTTTTCGCTGTCTTTATTAAAGGATGTGCTAAGGTTTGCAGTAAACTCTTTTCTTTTATTGGTAAAAAGGCGAGCATAGTTAAGTGCAAGTTCGCCCACTTTTTCGTTCGCAATTTCCCGGGAAGTACGGGTGTTTTTTGTATTAAAAAA
>JBBQTZ010000040.1:0-25593 GCA_038234405.1 Chitinophagales bacterium | reverse complement strand
TTTAAAGAAATGGAGCAGTTGCCTAACACTGAAAACTGCTCAGTTGAGTGCCAGCCAACTGGTTTATCAATTACCGGAACTGATGTTATTTGTTAAGGATCAGCAAATTATAGATTAAACTCTATTCCATCTAATGCAGTTATTTCTTGGTTGCCCGCTCCTGCCGGCATTGTTAACCCTGTACTAAACCCAGATAGAAGTGTAACCCTTCAAAAAATTACAAACGGCTATGTTTCTTTATCTGCTTCTTTTACCAGTTGCGGCCAAATAATGGTTGCCACAAAACAAATAATAGTTGGCTCCCCCACTCCTAAAGGAATTGTTTTTGACTCAGAGAATCCCTTGTGCATCAATGAACGCTATCCGAGAGGCGTAAAAGGTGCATCGGTTGTAGAGCCCATTGCAGGTGCGGTTTACGAATGGCGGGTAAACAATATTGTAAGAGGATCTAATGAACCTGGCATCAATATCATTCATAGTTGGTGTGTTACCGGTGCAAACACGGTTAGTGTAAGGTCATTTTTTTGCGAAACCTGGAGTTCACCAATGCAAGTAAACTTTGAAGCCGAATATTGCGAACCAGAAGGCTTCAGATCTTTTGCTGTTTCGCCCAATCCGTCCACAAATACAATCACCGTTGCATCCAAAGGTATTGGTACTATCGAAGAAATAAGGATTAAGGATAAGAATGGCAATAGTAAGGTAACAAAAAGGTTTGCAAACAGCAGCAATAGGGTGGTACTTGATATAGGCTTTTTACCTTCTGATATTTATATTATTGAAATTTTTGATGGCAAGAAATGGCACCCGGAAAAAATAATTAAAAAATAGTTTTCAGGCTTACTCATTCATTAACTTACCAATTTATTTTACAACCCCGTTTCAACTTTTGAAACGGGGTTATTTTATACGGCTAGTTTATACTCACAATCTTTTAGCTATCGCAATAAGCAAGTAGTAAAAAGTTATGAAAATCAAAACTACAATTAGGCTGGCACTATTCACCATTTGCCACAAAATCTCGTACTACAAACTACCTATCTTCATAAATAATCAATTACGGTTATGCTTGTTAGTCGCTTAATCTCTTTCTACTTTAATTACCAGATACAAAACTGCAATGCAATGTGAAAATGATGTAATTTATTTTGTAACAATAAAAAAACGTGGTCGCCTTCCCCTGTAGTTGGTAAGTATAATTGGCATCTTATATTAAATAATAAATAAGTTAATCTCAACCCTTCAATTATACATTATAAATATTATCTTTATATAGGTAATAAAATTCGTACAAAAAGAACTCATTTTTTTGCAGAAGTTTCCAAAAAAGTGTTTCGCATTTTTTATTACCAACCTTAGTTTAATTAGGTGAACTTAAACCAATGTATGCCGAAAAAATTTATTGAACGATTTAAAAGGATTGATGAACTGATTGCGTTAAGAGCTACAGGAAATCCGGCAGAGCTTGCTGATAAGCTTGACATCAGTGAAAGTACGCTCTATGAATTTTTGAAGGTTTTAAAAGAACTAGGAGCTCCCATTGATTATAATCAGGAAAGGTGTTCATACTTTTTTACAGAAAAAGGACGAATTGAAATAAGATTTAAAAAAGAATAGCTTCAAACTCAATACCCGTTATACTTTCCTGGTAGGCCAAAGTTTAGCTTCTAAAATAATAAACGCTGCCATACCAAGCCCGGCTAAACGCCGTTTGAACAAGCGTGAAGGTATTTAGTAACTGATTAGCAATTGATTTTGGTGTTAAACTACCTATTAATAACAACCGGTATCAAACAAAAAAAGAAGCAGGCATTATCAAAATTAAATGTCACCAACACCTCTTCCGATAATTTTTAGTTTACCCTACAACAAATTATAAACGCCAATAACTTTTATTGTGGCAAAAAGTTATTGGCGTTTATACAATACTATAGCAGCAGTAAAATCAGTTACTCTTTCTTCTCAAAAATTTCCTTTTTATCCACCGCTTTTACTTTATCTTTTTCTTTTAATGTTTTACTTACCACTTCGTAAGGGCCGCTTACTACCATATCGCCTTCTTTAAGGCCATCTGTAATTTCAATGTAGTTTATATCCTGAATAGAAGTTTTTACGGTAACTTTTTTCACAATGCCTACTGAGTCCATAACAAATACTACTACTTCCAAATCATCTAAGCTGGTAGCTGCTTTTGCAGTTGCCATTTCGTTTTCAGCATTTTTTTTATCCGCTTTAGCCGTACTATCTTTTATATCTCTGGTGGTAACAGCATTAATAGGTACGCTTAAAACAACAGGATGAGTTTTGGTTTGTATATCAGCGCTGGCACTCATACCTGGCCTAAAAGGAAAAGTACCTTTACCTAAAAGATCGGCATAGCTTTGTGGCAATAACCTTACATAAACTTTATAATTGGTAACATCGTTGCTGGTGTTGGCCAAAGCCATTTGAGAAGCTGCGCCATTATTGCTACTAGCTATTTGAGTAACAATGCCTCTAAATTTCCTATCACTATAAGCATCTACAGTTACAATAGCGCTATCACCTAAATGTACTTTTGGCACATCACTTTCGCCAACATCTACCCTTATTTCTATTTTACTCATGTCTGCAATGCGCAACATTTCTGTACCCGCCATCATATTGCTACCAACCACACGCTCTCCTTTTTTTACACTTAATAAACTTACCACTCCATCCATCGGGGCAATTACAGCGGTTCTTCCCAAATCTTTATTTGCTTTTGCAAGGTTAGCCTGTGCACTCTGTACTGCAGCTTGTCCGCCTCTAATACCCTGTTTTGCTGCATTGTAGTTGGCAACTGCCGTTTTGTATGCTGCATCTGCCACATAAAATTCATTAGAGCTAATTACCTTTTCATCGTACAATTGCTTTTGCATTTTAAAAGATTTTTCTACCTGATCCATATTGGCTTTTAGTGCCTCTAAAGATGCCTGGGAGTTGGCAACCTGTGCCTCACTTTGCGCCACGCCGCTTGCAGCCTGGTTAGCTTGTATGCTGTAAATATCTGCATATATACGAGCCACTATCTGTCCTTTTTTTACTGAGTCGCCTTCCTGCACATTTAATTCTGTAATTTCTCCACTTATATCCGGACTAACTTTTACTTCTATTTCGGGATAAATTTTACCACTTGCATTTACCACCTCAATAATGGTTCTTTTCTGTACCTTTTCGGCGGTTACTTTAATGCCCTCATCTTTACCAAACACGCCTGCAACTTTTAAGCCTGCCAATGTTACAACTAGTACTACCAGGCTTATCAAAATCCATTTTACTGTTTTACTCATAATCTTTTCGGTTTTCTGTTTGGTGTTTAGTATTTGTTTGAAATTAAAAATACCTTATCCCCGCATAATGCTGGTTACTGCTATTTTAACTCCCGTTTTACCTTTTAATTTTTTTCTACTACAATTTTAATCCCATGCCTTTGTAAAATTCAAGCACTTTCATTCTAAACACATATTCATATTGAGCTATTAATTTATCCATTACAGATTTATTAAGATTGTTTTGATTGGTAATTAGCTCAAATGTACCGAGTAGCCCAACATCGTAGCGTTTTTTTGCAAAATCGTAGGTTTTTTGGGTTGCTGCCAATGTAGTAATGGAGGCATTGTAACGCTGCATGGCGGCAGAAGCAGTAGTATATGCCTGATAAATATCCTGCTTTAATTGCAAATCGGCCTGGGTAATTATCAACTGTGCATTTTGTACATTTAGTTTACTTCTTTGATACGCATTTCTTGCACTGCCGCCGTTATTAAAAATAGGTACGTTAAGGGCCACCCCAAAATTTTGCCTGAAGTTATTGTCGAGCTGTCCGCCATAGCCATTCCATAGTTCGCCAAAAGACTTTGTTGATTGAGTAATATTAACTTTTGGATCTTGTATAAAATAATTTGCACCCCCCACATTAACAACCGGAGAAAAAGGATTTGTAGGTGAATAACCCACAAAATCGAAACCGGTAACTTTATTAAACGGATTGGCAAAGTTGGTGCCAAGCCCTAAAAACCCCGATATTGTAGGGTACATGGAGGCCTTTGCTATTTTTACATTGGTTAGTAAAGATTGTAAACGCAACTGATTTACTTTTTGAGCAGGTTGGTTTTTAATTGCCATTCCAAACACATATTCGGGTTGCAAATCTGCAATACCTTCTACCGGAAGTACATCTACAGGTGGTACTTCCAATTCAAAAGGAGCAGCAGCATCAAGGTTTAGCAATGCCTTTAATTGCAATAAACTTAAATCGGCAGTAGCTTTTGCATTGATAATGCCAGTGCTATCCCTTGCCAACTGTGCTTGCAGCTCCAACGCATTTAATTCTGGCAACGAGCCTGCGGCTACTCTTTTACTGGTTTCCAATAACTGGCTTTTTGTTTGTTCAAATTGAATTTCTACTACAGCTATTTGCTCTTTGTTTAGCAAGGCCTGCAAAAAAGCAGTTGCAACAGATAAAGCAATATCATTTTTAGTTTTATCAACATTAGCTTGTGCTGCTTTAGTATCAATCTTTGCTGCTATAAGGCTGTTTTTCTGTCTATTCCAGTTATAAATCATTACATCGGCATTTAAATTATAGCCTTGAAACAATAACTGTGTAGTGGTAAACTGATTGGTGGTAGGATCCACCGAACGGCCTAACTGCAAACCTGTATTGTTAGAAAAATTTACATTGGGATAGGCTGATTGCTTTGCCAGCTTCTCAGATAATACAGTACCGGCAGTTTGTATCTCTTGCTGCTTTATAGAAATGTTGTTTTGCCAGGCATACTCTACACATTTTCTTAGCCCCCATTTTTCTTGTGCTGTAACGCCACAGGCAGTAAAAAAAGTAAATAATAAACAGTAAATAATTTTTTGCATAATCCAAAAATATAACATCCTGATGTAAAGCCACAAATACAATTTTATAAACGGTAACGTTACAAAGGGCAGAGGAGTTTTTTTAACTACTTTGCTTTAAAACTGCCGCAAAAGCTCAGTACTGATTGCTTTTGGGTGAACAAAATTCTGCTTAAAGTAACCCGAATATTTACATAAAATGAATGACTTGCTGATGCTAATGTGTACTAAACTCATACATAAATACCTTATTGCATCCTTAATTTAAAAAGTGTATTTTCACAATTACTCATTTATATAGATTAAAAAATAAACATTACAACTAACAGTTGATTTAATGATTTGGTGATGTTAATCCTATTTAAGCCTTTATTTTAACCCTAATTTTACAGCAAATGAAAAAGGCTTTAATAATTGGAGGTACCGGCCTAACCGGTAAAAAACTAACAAGTTTATTATTGGCAGATAAACGGTACGGTTCAGTAAACCTGCTGGTACGCAAACCTGTAGATATTATTTACGAAAAGCTTTATCAAATACCTTTTAATTTTGATAAGCCGGATGAAAGCAAAGTGAAGGCAGATGAAGTATTTTGTTGTTTAGGTACTACCATTAAAGATGCCGGAAGCAAAAAAGCATTCTACCAGGTAGATTATGAATATGTAGTTACACTTGCCAACATTGCATATAAAAACGGTTGCAAAAAATTTGCCCTTATATCATCAATGGGAGCCAATAAAAACAGTACTGTTTTTTATAGCAAAACAAAAGGGCAGGCAGAAGAAGCAATTAAGGCCATTGGGTTTGATGACTGCTTTATATTTCGGCCATCTATTTTACTTGGTACAAGACGTCAGTCCCGGCTAAGCGAGTCTATAGGAAAAATATTTCTTTCCAGTATATCTTTTTTACTTCCCAAAAAATACCGCCCCATACATAGTAAATCAGTAGCAATGGCAATGCAGTTTGTAATGAATGGAAACTATACCGGCTTTAAAATATTTGAATCTGATGAGATTGCAACAATTGCAACGCTCACTCACTAACCATCGCCCTAGTCAAATAATTTTAAATAAAATATAAAAAAGGTTGCAGATAATGCAATCATTTATTATATTGAAGAAAATTTTATTTGTATGATAGCAAAAATGCCTTTAGAAAATTTTTTGATAATAGA
The DNA here is from genome assembly GCA_038234405.1 of Chitinophagales bacterium. Taxonomy (GTDB): domain Bacteria; phylum Bacteroidota; class Bacteroidia; order Chitinophagales; family Chitinophagaceae; genus Ferruginibacter. The sequence goes on along the minus strand of JBBQTZ010000040.1, from coordinate 19,544 downwards.
TATAGAAACTGTTTCCGGCAAAAAAAAATTTGAAGAGTTAGATGATCATTGGAAAAATTTATGGGAAGAAAAGGTTCAACGCTATTTACCAAATGACACTTCGCTAGATGCGTATTATCCAGACAGGGCAGGGGTTATGGCCGAATTTGCAAAAATAGTTTGCATTAGCATGGGCTATTTTAAAAAAGAAAAAGGTGTTTACCAGCTAAGGGTAAAATCAATTTTTGGGCACAACGAAAAAGAGTTACTTCAACGGTTTTTAAACACCGTAAACCAAATGGAGCAAATACATACAAAGTGGAGTTTTACCGGCCACAATATCAAAGAATTTGATATTCCATTTCTTTGTCGCCGCTTACTCATCAATGATTTAGCTATACCTTTTTATCTTGATTTTCAGAATATGAAACCCTGGGAAACAAATATGGTAGATACTTTTCAATTTTGGCGATTTGGCGATTTTAAAAATTACACCTCCTTAAAATTATTAGCTGCCGCACTCAATGTGCCCTCGCCAAAAGATGATATTGACGGCAGCATGGTAGGCCATGTTTATTGGCATCAAAATGATCTGGAACGCATTGCAGTATACTGTCAAAAAGATGTTGCAACAGTAGCCAACATTATACTTCGGTTTAAAAACTTGCCCATTTTATCCGAAAGCCAGGTAATTTTTGTTTCGCCAAACTAAAGTGCATACAATAAATACTTTTGCCTTATTTTTTTAAAATTAGTAAGCGCAGGTTCCCAGCTATTTCTTATTGCTGCGGCAGATTTACCCTGCTTTACTTGTTCCATTAACTGGCTGTTACCTGCAAGCTTATTAAAAAAATTATTTTTTAGAAAAAAACTGTCCTTATCCGGAAACAATCGGTAGGCATCTAGCAGGTATTTAAGTTCTATGCAGCTATTAAGTGATTTTAATACTTCGGCAGTTGAGCCACTCAAATTCCAACCAAAACAAAGCTGGTTAAAGCATTTACTGCTTTTAGACCCTGTATTTGGCTGTGGGGTAAAAGCATATAAATTATTGGGCAAAGTTGGGTGGCCAAATAGTTGAAAAGGTTTATCAGTGCCTCTTCCCTCGCTTAAAACAGTGCCTTCAAAAAAGCAGGTAGATGGATACAGGTAAATACTCTGCATTTCTTTTAAATTGGGTGATGGACTTACCGGTAATACGTATTTGCTGCTATGAGTATAATTTTTACATTTAATTACCTGCACATGAAAGGGAGTATCTACAGTAGGTTTAGTAGTATTATTGTAAGCATTGATGGCTTTTGCTTTTGCAGATAGCCAGTTTTCTCCTGCCAGCATCAGGGCATATTCACCAATCGTCATTCCATACACAATGGGGATTGGCTGCATACCAACAAAGCTTTTAAATGCAGGTTCCAATACTGGCCCATCTACATAAAACCCATTGGGATTTGGCCTGTCCAATATCAACAAAGGCTTATGGTTTTCCAAAGCCGCTTCTAAAAAATATTCTAAAGAAGAAATAAAAGTATAAAATCTTACCCCCACATCCTGTATATCAAAAATAAGTATATCAACAGCTTTAAAATCGTTGGCAACGGGCTTTTTGTGGTCGCCGTATAAACTTATTACAGGTATGCCTGTTTTTATATCCACATCATTATTTACGTGTTCACCTGCGTTTGCAGTTCCCCTAAATCCATGTTCGGGACCAAAAATTTTAACTATTTTAACACCTTTTTTAAGTAACGTATCTACCAGGTGCGTACTTTTAACCATGCTGGTTTGATTGGCAAAAATGGCTACCGTTTTACCTTTCAGCATGGGCAGGTACACTTCCAATCTTTCTGCACCGGTAATAATAGCTGGCTTATGTACAGATTGGGAAAAAGCGTTTAAATGGTAAACAAACAAAAATAAAAATACAATTGATTTACTATTTTTCATTTGATAAAGGTGAAGAAAACTTTTCATTTCAAATTGGTAATGTATTAATTTGCAAGCTTTAGAATAGCGTATTCTCAATTTGTTTAAAGTTGCAGGAACCATATTTTGAGAAACCAGTTACAACAATTAATTAGCTGGAATTGGAATGCAGGAATTTATTTAATAAACAGCCTTGTCTCACACGCAATGGTGGTGATAAGGTAACAAACCAAACAAACAATGGCACAAGTAAAAGAAGGTGATGTAGTTAAGGTACATTATACCGGAACCTTAACCAATGGAGAACAATTCGATTCATCTAAAGGTAAAGAACCATTAGAATTTACCGTAGGCGCAGGCCAAATGATTAAAGGTTTTGATGCAGCAATGCCGGGCATGGGCATTGGAGAAAAGAAAACCATCAATATTGCACCGGAAGACGGATACGGTGCAATTAATGAAGAAGCAATCATTCATTTTCCAAAGGAAAATATACCGGAAGATATGAAGCTTGAACCCGGTATGCAGCTTACCCTTAGCGATCCGCAGGGTAATCCTGTACCGGTGGTGGTAATGGAAATTACCGAAACAGTAGTTATTTTAGATGCCAATCATTTTTTAGCAGGTAAAGAATTGGTATTCGATATTGAACTGGTAGAAATTTTGTAAGTAAAAGCCCCAAAAGGGGCTTTTTTATAAATGTGATAGCTAACAAATTATATGATACAGGATATTTTTTTTGGAGATTTTAGCTCCGGTGTAAATGTTGATATCAGTGCACAAAATGTTGCAGACAGACTAATGCGGTATGTAAAAATAGATACACAAAGTAACCCTGAAAGCAAGGCAAACCCCAGCACCGAAAAGCAGAAAAATTTAAGTACTCTTTTAGTGGATGAATTGAAAGGCATGGGCATTACAGATGCCACTACCGACGCCTATGGGTATGTATATGCAACCATACCAGCCACTACAGAAAAGCAAACCATACCTGTTATTTGTTTTTGCAGCCACATAGATACTGCGCCAGATTGTAGCGGCACCAATGTAAAGCCAATACTACACCGCTTGTATAATGGCAGCGATATAATTTTACCCGATGATACCAACCAGGTTTTAAGAATAAAAGATTTTCCGTATTTGCAACAGCATATTGGCCACGATATTATTACAGCAAGCGGCTTAACCTTACTTGGTGCAGATGACAAAAGTGGCGTTGCTGCTATTATGGAGGCCACACAGTATTTTATGCAACATCCAGCGGTGCAGCATGGAGAAATAAAGATTTTATTTACCCCGGATGAAGAAGTAGGCAAAGGCACTGAAAAGGTTGATATGCAAAAATTAGGCGCCCGGTTTGGTTACACACTAGATGGTGGCGAAGCAGGTAGCCTGGAAGATGAAACTTTTTGTGCCGATAGTGCTACTATTACCATTGAAGGTGTAATAGTACACCCCGGTTATGCAAAAAATAAGCTGGTAAATGCACTTAAAATTGCTGCCGCCATATTGGCTACTTTGCCAAAAAACGAATGGAGCCCTGAAAGTACCGAAGGACATGAAGGGTTTGTGCATCCGGTAGCAGTTAATGGTATTGCAGAAAAAGCTACCATACAATTTATTGTAAGAGATTTTGCGGAGGAGGGTTTACAGTTGCACCATAGCAGGTTAAAGAAAATTGCCAAATCAGTTATTGCATCTTATCCGGGTGGTACTATGCAATATGATATTGAAGAGCAATATCGCAACATGAAAGGCATACTAAATCAGTACCCCCAGGTTACTTCGTATGCAGAGTATGCAATACAAAGGGCCGGACTAGTTGTAAAAAAAGAAAGCATCAGGGGTGGTACAGATGGCAGCAGATTTAGTTATATTGGTATGCCTTGTGCTAATATATTTACCGGCATGCAAAACATACATAGTAAGCTGGAATGGATAGGCACAAAAGACATGGCTAAAGCTGCAGAAACTATTGTGCATTTGGCTATGATATGGGAAGAATTGGAATAGTTGACCATTTCAACACATCAGCTATTGATCTGCTCAAAAAATATAATCAAATACGTATAAAGAGAAACAGAATTAATCATTACTGTTTAAAACTACTAACTTCAACAAAAATTAAAAACTATGGAATTAATTAGAGATTTCTGGTGGCTCGTCCCCATCTTTCTGGTAATAGCTGGTGGTTTGTTTACCATAAACCAAGGCACTATTGGAGTGGTAACCCGTTTAGGCAAATACCACAGTATAAAAAGGCCGGGGCTCAATTTTAAAGTACCTTTTTTAGATCAGTTGTACAAAAGGGTAAGCATTCAAAACCGTTCAGTTGAGCTGGAATTTCAGGCAGTAACTGTTGATCAGGCAAATGTTTACTTTAAATCTATGCTGCTTTATTCAGTATTAAATGTAGATGAAGAAACTATTAAAAATGTAGCCTTTAAATTTATTAGTGATAAAGATTTGATGCAAGCCCTTATACGCACTGTTGAGGGAAGTATTCGTGCCTTTGTATCTACAAAAAAACAAGCTGAAGTATTAAATGTACGAAGAGATATTGTAGAAAATGTAAAAGATCAGGTAGATATCCAACTGGAAAGCTGGGGTTACCATTTACAAGATCTTCAGATTAATGATATTACTTTTGATGAAGCCATTATTACCAGCATGAGCAAAGTGGTAGCAAGCAATAACCTTAAAGCTGCCGCCGAAAACGAAGGCCAGGCATTACTAATTACCAAAACAAAAGCTGCCGAAGCTGAAGGTAATGCAATTAAAATTGCTGCCGAGGCTGAAAGGCAGGCTGCTCAATTGCGTGGACAAGGGGTGGCATTATTTAGAGAAGAAGTGGCACGTGGTATGAGCCAGGCTGCAACAGAAATGAAACAAGCCAACTTAGATACCAATGTTATTTTGTTTAGCATGTGGGTTGAGGCAATAAAAAACTTTGCTGAATATGGAAAAGGCAATGTAATATTTTTAGATGGCAGCAGCGATGGTATGGAAAAAACCATGCGCCAGATTATGGCCATGCAACAAATGGAAGCAAAAAAAAGTGACTAGAAAGATTTAACAAGGATGTTGTTTTTTGAGTTAGATCTGCATAAAAAGCTGGCTATACGCCGGCTTTTTTTATGCAGACAGCAATTTTTAAATTATATATACTGGCTATCACTTAGTATTATTGAACAAGGCTTTTGCAGTTGCAAACCTCAGCAAAATTTAAATTATTGCCTTGTGTTTGGTGAGGCCACCAACAAAAGCCTGGCACCGGTAAGTGTACTTGCCAAAATGGAGACCGACAATTTGAAATGCACCTGCATAATTTAAATTACAAAAGCGAGGTTGAACTTCACTATAACAATTAACTTTTTTTTACACAGCCTAACATCCAATTTCCTTTCAATTTGTTCAACTTGCAGCAACATGGCATAATAATAGTTTTACAAAATAAAGAAACAATTACTTTTGTCTTAAACCAGTTAATACATGTTTGATATTTTATTACAAGCAGATACCCTTAGTAAATCAGTAGATGCAACCGCAAAAGTAGAGTCAGTTTGGACACTTTTAAGTAAGGGCGGTCCCTTAATGATACCCCTCGGATTATTATTTTCCTTAGCAGTATTCTTTTTTATAGAACGGTTAATGGCCGTAAAAAAAGCCAGTAAAATTGATGATAATTTTATGAGAATTATTAGGGATCATATTGTAAATGGCAATATTACAGCAGCCCGCAGCCTTTCAAAAAATACTGATAACCCTGTGGCCAGAATGATTGATAAAGGTTTGCAACGTATTGGTAAACCTATTGATGCTATTGAAAAAAGCATGGAAAATGTTGGTAAGCTTGAAATGTATAAAATGGAAAAAAACCTTTCTATTTTATCTGTTATTTCCCGCATTGCACCGCTGTTTGGCTTTGTTGGTACTATTGTAGGGCTCGTATTGTTATTAAAAGAATTTGCCACCATTAGCAATCCATCTATAAGCCAAATTGCAGATGCTATGTACATTAAACTAATTACCTCAGCAAGTGGGCTAATTATTGGTATGCTTGCCTACCTGGGGTACAGCTTTTTAGATACGCAAATTAACAGAACTGCCAACCGCATGGAAGCAGCTAGCAGCGAATTCATTGATATTTTACAGGAACCAACCAGGTAAAAAACAGCCCTCTCACGTAAGGGATTTAGGGCAAATGACAGTAAAAAAACTGTTCAACAGATGGTGTTACGTTTTAAAAAAGAAAAGAAAAATAGCCTCTTATAATGTTACCCCTTTAAAAGATGGGGAGCTAAAAATTTACCAATGGGTTTACGCAGAAATAAATTAAGGGAAAGTCATAATGAAGTGGATACAGGGCCACTCAACGATATTTTATTTATCTTACTAATGTTTTTCCTGATGATATCTACATTGGCAAACCCCAATGTAATAAAAATGAGTGTGCCAAGGGCAAAGAGCGATACTAAAACCAAACAAAGCGTTGTAGTAAGTGTTGGCAAAGACAGGGGGATGTATGTTGGCTCTAATAAAATTGAAATTGATTCTTTAGAAAGTGCTTTGCGCAAATACATCAATGAAGGCGATAGCATAAAACCTGCCGTAGTAATTAATGCAGATTCTTCTGCCAATTGGGGAGAGGTTGTAAGGGTAATGAAAGTAGCCCGTAAATTAGGCGCTACTACTTCTGCCACTGTTAGCGGAAATGAGTAGCACAAATCATTCTATCTTTTCCAAAAATATCTTTTTTTACAACTACCGTTTTAAAAACTGCATCAAAAACCTTTGCAGTTTGTTCCGCTAAATTTTCATGTATTTCTACATAAATTGTTCCGTTTACTGAAAGGTGCGTTGTAGCAAAACTGGCAATTTTTTCGTAAAAAAGTAAAGGGGTATCATTGGCTACAAATAAAGCCTGATGCGGCTCAAAGAGCAATACATTGGCATCCATTTCATCTTTTTCTTTGTAGGGTATGTAAGGGGGATTGCTAATAATAATATCATATTGTGGCAATTGTGGCCAACTAAGTTCATCTAAAAAATTAAGCTGCTTAAAATTGATAGCAAGCTGGTAAGCTAAAGCATTTTTTTTGGCCAATTCCAAGGCAGCGTTACTAATATCAATAGCAGTAATTGCAGCAGCCGGTAACTTCAGTTGCAGGTAAATGGCAATACAGCCGCTGCCGGTTCCTATATCCAATATGGTAAGCTGTTTTTTTTCTGCGCCATGTTGCGCTGCTAATAACCATTGTACCAGCTCTTCAGTTTCTGGCCTTGGTATTAGCACATGCTCATTTACCACTAAATTTAAGTGGCCAAACCAGGCTTCACCCAACACATATTGCAAGGGCTTATTTTGCAATAAGGCATCTAAAGTTGCCTGCAAATTTCTCTCCGCAGTAGCCGGTAGCTCTAGTGTTGCATCTTTTATAAAATCTACTTTTTTAATGCCGGCAATTTTTTCAAAGACGGTATCTGTAATAACAGTTGCCTCATGAATGTTGTATAAATTTTGCAGTTGCTCCAGCAGTTGTCTATATATAATTTTAGCTATCATTGCAACAAACATAGCTAATTTTTTAAGCCTATTGCTGTGGGTTGCTTATTTTTGATGCTTGATTGCTCACGAAATATACATGCAACGTTGCTTACAACTAGCCCTGCTTGGGGCAGGCAATGTAGCACCTAACCCCATGGTAGGTGCGGTGTTAGTACATAATAATATTATTATTGGCGAGGGCTACCACCAACAATATGGCGAAGCCCACGCAGAAGTTAATTGTATTAATAGTGTAGCCAGCGAAAACAAACATTTAATTACAGGCAGCACCTTGTATGTTTCGCTTGAACCTTGTGCCCATTTTGGCAAAACACCACCTTGTGCAGATTTAATTATTGCAACGAAAATACCTGTTGTAGTGATAGGTTGCAGCGATGCATACCACGAGGTAAATGGAAAAGGCATCACCAAATTGAGCAATGCAGGCGTGGAAGTTATTACAGGTGTTTTAGAAGAAAAAGCAAGGGCAATCAACAAAAGATTTTTTACATTCCATCAGTTGCAACGGCCCTGCATTATTTTAAAATGGGCTGCATCTATTGATGGAAAAATAGCGCATTCAGATTTTTCGGGCGTACAAATCAGCAATGATTTTAGCAACAGAATGGTACATAAATGGCGAAGTGAAGAAGCCGCCATAATGGTTGCAACCAATACCGCCTTGTACGATAATCCATCATTAACCAACAGGCTTTGGCAGGGTAATCAACCACTGAGGGTTGTAATAGATAAAAAATTACAATTACCCGCTACACATCAACTATTTAGCGGGCAGGCCAAAACACTTATTTTTAACAACATAAAAAGTGAAGTAACAGCTACTGTTGAGTATAATAAAATAGATGCCCTGCAACCTGCTTTACCCCAAATACTTTATCAGTTGTACCAACGCAACATTCAAAGTATTTTGGTAGAAGGCGGAGCTATTTTATTGCAGTCATTTATTGATAGCAACCTGTGGGATGAAGCACGTGTTATAACCAACCAAAAAATGAGAATAGGCAAAGGTATTTCGGCACCTGTACTCAACAATGAGCTATTGGCTCAATCTAACAGCATGGGTAATGATATTATTGATTACTACCAACCTACAATTGATTACCTGTTTATAAAACATTCAAATTGACAAACGAATCCCAAAAATTATTTTACTACACCGTAGAAAAGCCGGCAGTTGCAGAGTTTAAAGACAGGGGTAGTAAGTTTATTGCTTATGTTTATCCCATTACCTCTACAGATGATTTTAAAAAATATTTGCAGGCATTAAAAAAAGAACATCCCAAAGCAGAGCATCATTGCTTTGCATACAGGTTTGGTATTGATGGTAACAATTTTAGGGTAAATGATGATGGCGAACCTGCCGGAACTGCCGGCAGGCCTATACTTGGGCAAATTGACAGCAAAGAGCTGATTAATGTAGCAGTAATTGTTGTGAGATATTTTGGTGGCACTTTACTAGGTGTACCCGGCCTTATTAATGCATATAAAATGGTAACAACACTGGCATTACAATTAACACCCATTGTTCAAAAACAAGTAGAGGTTTTATACGAACTGCATTTTGATTATACCAATATTAACGAGGTGCTTACCATTACCAAACAATATAATTGCACTATACTTGAGCAGGAACTACAATTATTTTGCATTATTAAATTGGGCATTGCTATTAACCGCCTGCAAGAAGTATTGTATAAATTGAAAGATATAAAAGGTATGGAAATAATTAAGCGGGAGAAATAAAATCGAAAAACTACAACGTTACTGTATGGTATTAATTTTACAGCGAAATACCTTTTTACACTAAAACTATCATGACCACTTTAGATAATCCCGTATGGGAAGCCCTTAGTACCCAACAAAACAACTTTAACATTGGCAATAAGGCAGTAAAATATTTTGCCGCTGATATTGCACCCTTCATAGGCTTGCAAAATTGGGATGAAAGCGATCTACAGCAATTGAAACAGCAAGCACCGGCAGACAGAGCTTTTTCTGTGATGATTGCAAAAAAGATACAACTACCATCAAATGCTGACATCCTTTTTACTACGCCGCTGTATCAATTGTATTGCCCCGTGCTGCTGCCTTTTATTAATGATGTTATAGAGATAAAAACTTTGGATAGCAGCCATGTGGCTCAAATGCTTGAATTAACAGCCATTACAAAACCCGGACCCTTTTATGAAAAAACGATTGATTTTGGCCATTACATGGGCATTTACCAACATGATAAGCTGGTAGCTATGGCTGGTGAAAGATTAAAAGTAAACGGGTACACAGAAATTAGTGCCATTTGCACCCACCCCCATTATCTTGGAAAAGGCTATGCATCATACCTGTTGTCTCAAATCTGCCAACATACTATGCAAGAGGGTACTATTCCTTTTTTGCATGTAAGAACAGATAATTTACGTGCCATTGATGTATATAAAAAACTGGGGTTTCAAATTAGGGCTGATGTGTATTTTGCTATTTTTAAGTTAAGGAAATAAGGTTTGAGCTGTTTTAACGGAAAGGCAAACCTGTTAGTGATGATCGATTGTGTAGTAAAAGCCCAATAGAAAACAAACTGCACAATGGATGCCGGATGGAAGCGGTAGCCCCGACGAAGGAGGGCTACAAGCGTACAGCCGGAGCTGCTGCCGGGTATAGATTGTATGCTGATAGCCCATAAAAAATAATGCTTTTAAGTGATAGGTGCAATACAAACCACCCCTTGCCTCTCCAAAGATGGGGAATTAGAAACCCACAAATAAAATAAGCAACTATAAAATAGCAGTGTCCAATTCCCCTCATATATAGGGGAATTTGAAACCCACGAATAAAATAAACAACTATAAAATTACCACCCCTTGCCTCTCCAAAGGAAGGGAATTTGAACCTACTGCTCCCATTTGCTACCGGCAAGCAAATCCAAATCAGTAAATTTAATATCGAATCTTTCGCTTAAATGAAAATTGGTCAGGCTGCCTTTAAAGAGGTAAATGCCTGCCCTGATGTTGACTTTGTTCCATATCACATTGTCTATGCCGCCAGCATCGGCGGTTTCGAGTAACAGGGGCATTAATACATTGCTGATGGCCTGTGAGGCCGTACGGGCAAAACCGCTTGGAATATTGGGTACACAGTAATGTACTACATCAAACTTGCGGAAAACAGGATGGTCGTGGGTGGTTACTTCGCTTGTTTCAAAGCAGCCGCCACGATCTATACTAACATCAACTATTACCGTACCAGGGCGCATATTGCTCACCATTTCTTCGGTAACAATAATGGGTGTGCGGCCACTTGTACTACTAAGGGCACCTACGGCTACATCGCAGGTTTTTAATTGCTTAGCTAATATTTTGGGCTCTATTACAGAGGTCCAAAGGCGACCGCCAATATTGTTTTGCAAGCGCTTAAGGCGGTAAATACTGTTATCAAATATTTTTACACTTGCCCCCATTGCAAGGGCTGTTCTTGCGGCATACTCTCCCACTATACCTGCGCCAATAATGATAACTTTGGTAGGCGGAATACCGCTGATACCGCCTACAAGCACACCTTTTCCATTATTAGGATTACTGAGGTACTGCCCGGCTATCAGCATAACGGCGCTGCCGGCTATTTCACTCATACTACGTACAATGGGGTTGTGCCCACTATCATCTTTAAGGTTTTCGAAGCTGAGAGCGGTAATTTTTTTTTCCATCATTTTTTCCAGTATTTCTTTTTTCATTACCGCAAGGTGAATGGGAGAAATAATGTATTGATTGGGCTTTAAAAATTCACATTCACTTTCGCTCACCGGAGCACTTTTTACCAATAAATCGCAGTCAAAAACTTCCTTTTTTTCATGGGCTATTTTTGCACCGGCCTCGCTGTAATCCGTATCAGAATAGCTTGCTCCTTCGCCTGCTTTGGTTTCTATTATTACTCTATGGCCATTGGCCACCATTACACTCACAGCCTCGGGAGTAAGGGCAATACGGTTTTCGTTAAAAGAACATTCTTTGGGAATACCAATAAACAATTCGGTGCCTTTGGGTTTTACATCGAGGGTTTCTTCGAGGGTTTGATACGAAAAAGAAGTGGAAACAAAAGGTTTTGACATTGCCATAATCTACAAATTGAAAAAGCTGTTACCTTACAGCAGGCTGAAAATTACAAATTTATTAGCAGTTTGCGGCTATTGATTTCTGTAGCAATTATGGTTACCTGCAACGCATTGTCCGGAAAAAGGCGTGGGGCTTTTTCCGGCCATTCTACAAAGCACCAACCGCCTGCGTATAAACAATCTTCTACACCGGCCTGCAGTACCTCTTCTTCATTTTGCAGGCGATACAAATCAATGTGGTAGATAGTTTCGCCAGTATTAGCTGTATAGGTATTTATGATGGAATAGGTAGGGCTTGCTATGGGTTCTGCTACGCCTAAGGCTGTACAAATGGCCTGTACAAAAGTTGTTTTGCCAGCACCCATTTGGCCATGCAATGCTATTACTTTGTTTTGGCCGGCAAGTGTAATAAATTGGGATGCAGCAGTTGCAATGGTTTTTAGCGTAAAATTTAACTCCATGTTGCAAAGATATTTTCCATGAATAGTAACGCTGCAAGGTAAGGGTATAATAATTTTGCAACATGGAAAAAATTGAATGGAAGGTAGAAGGGATGGATTGTACCAATTGTGCGCTCACAATAAACAGGTACCTGAGTAAAGAAGGTATGAAGGAGGTAAAAGTAAATTTTATTGGAGGAGATGTAACTTTTGAATTGAGTGATACCATTAGCAAACAAAGCATTGCAAAGGGAATAGAAGATTTGGGTTATAAGGTACTAAATGAAACAGTTATTGCCACTGAGGCGGCTGAAAAAAAGAATTTACTTTCTTATATAGGAAAAGGGGGTACTCATTTGCACAGGTTTTTATTTTGTTTGCCTTTTACACTTGTGTTAATGCTGCACATGCTGCCGATGCAAATTCATTTTTTAATGAACCCCTGGATACAATTGGCCATCTGTATGCCGGTTTATATGGTTGGCATGAGTTATTTTGGCGTTAGCGCCATTAAAAGCCTGCGCAGAGGCATCCCAAATATGAATGTGCTGATTGCTGTTGGAGCCACGGCTGCATTCATTTACAGCCTTATTGGCACTATTGGTAACCTTGGTATGGACTATGTTTTTTACGAAACCACCGCCACCATTATTACCCTGGTATTTTTAGGGGAATGGGTAGAAAATAAATCTGTTGCGGCTACCCAAAAGGAGCTGAATCAACTGGCACGGCAGCAAAAAGTAATGGCCAACATGATTGGGTTTGATGAAGAACATAATGAACTAATATTTTCTGTGGAGAACAATCAACTTAGGGCCGGTGATTTAATACTGATAAAAACCGGCGAACAGGTACCAACGGATTGTAAAATTTTGTGGGGCGATGCTCATGCCAACGAAGCCATGCTTACCGGCGAAAGTAAACCGGTACACAAGCAAAAAAAAGATAGTCTTACCGGCGGTAGTTTATTAATTGATGGCACTGTAAGGGCACAGGTAACTGCCACTGGTAAAGACACTGTTTTAAGCAATATTTTAAATTTGGTAAAACAGGCGCAAAGTGAAAAACCACCCTTGCAACAACTGGCAGATAAAATAAGTGCCATATTTGTACCAGCAGTGGTTGGCATAGCCATTGTAACTTTTTTGGGTAATTATTTTATTTTTGATGTTACTGCTACCAGTAGCCTGATGAGAAGCATTGCAGTACTGGTAATTAGTTGCCCCTGTGCCATGGGGCTGGCAACACCTGCTGCTATTGCAGTTGGATTGGGCAGGGCCGCCAAACAGGGTATTTTGTTTAGAAATGCTAAAAGTCTGGAGTTGTTTAAAAGTATCAGCACCGTTGTATTTGATAAAACCGGTACCCTTACCCTTGGCCAAATGAAAGTGACTAAATTTGAAACAACCCTTGCAGAAGCCGATTTTAAACGCATTGTTTTTTCCTTAGAAAAATACTCCAACCATCCTATTGCAAAAGCTATTGGTGCGGAGTGGAAAATAAATAATCCGCTTTTTTGGAAAAAAATTGAAGAGATAAAAGGCGTTGGAATGGTAGCAACAGACAGTAAAGGCGATGAATACCAATTGGGATCTTATAAAATTGCTGCTGCTTTAACAGCAGATGTTTCTCATACGGCCTACCTTTTAAAAAATAATGTTTTAACAGGCTGGTTTGATATGGAGGATGAATTAAGGCCGGAGGCCGCAGGCGTAATTACTTACCTGCACAGCAAAAATATAAAGACGGTTTTATTAAGTGGCGATAGCCTTGACCGTACAAAAGCTATAGCTGCTACACTTGGCATTGATGAGATATATGCAGAAAAAAATCCGGCAGAAAAATTAACTATTATAGAGCAGTTGAATGCAGCCGCACCTGTTGCCATGGTGGGTGATGGCATTAATGATGCACCTGCCCTTGCAAAGGCTACTATCGGCATTTCCATGAGCGATGCTACCCAATTGGCTATGCAAAGTGCACAGGTAGTTTTAATGAATAACGGCATTAGTAAATTACCTATAGCATTAGGGCTGGGCAAGCATACTTTTATCACCATCAGGCAAAATTTATTCTGGGCTTTTATTTACAATATTGTAGCTATACCGGTAGCTGCCGTTGGGCTGCTTAACCCCGGTATTGCCGCACTAGCCATGGGTTTGAGCGATGTTGTGCTGGCCATCAATTCTATCAGATTAAATTATAAAAATGTGGTGTAATGACTTTTAAAGTATAATTTAAAGGTTGCAAAGTTGCTTACACGATCAAGTGTAATAATTTTACCGGGTGCATCTCAAAATGGCGCAGCGTTTGGTGTTTGGGGAGTACTCCCATCACTGCCTGGACTTTTTAGGTGTAGCCACCAATGAAAAAAGGAAGCGACAACTTGAAATGCACTCATTTTACCCAATATATACATGACAGACATCCGGCAGGTTTTAAAAGAATATTGGGGTTATGATGCCTTCCGGCCAATGCAGGAAGACATTATTAATGCTGTACTTGCAGGCAAAGATGCATTGGCATTGCTGCCAACAGGCGGAGGTAAATCCATCTGCTTTCAGGTACCGGCCATGGCAAAAGATGGCATTTGCCTTGTAATTAGCCCGCTGATTGCATTGATGAAAGATCAGGTACAAAACCTGCGGAATAAAGGCATACTTGCGCTATCTATCTATTCGGGTATGGGTTTTGAAGAAGTGCGAAAAACCTTGCAAAATGCAGCGTATGGGAATTATAAATTTTTGTACGTATCACCTGAACGGCTGGAAACAGGGCTTTTTCTGGAGTATTTACCCCTTATGAAAATTTGCCTGATTGCTGTAGATGAGGCTCATTGTATTTCGCAATGGGGGTACGATTTTAGGCCACCCTATTTACGAATTGCAGATCTTAGAACGTATTTACCCAACATTCCGGTACTGGCTTTAACTGCATCCGCCACTAAAAAAGTGCAGGACGATATTTGCGAAAAGCTTGCTTTTACAGACAAACAGGTAAGGTTTCAACAATCTTTTGAAAGAGCCAATCTTAGTTACAGTGCCTTTAATGTACCCTCCCGCCAAAACAAATTATTAGAAATTTTACAAAATGTAAAAGGCACTGCCATAGTGTATTGCAAAAGCAGGAAGCATACTAAAGATGTAGCTAACTTGCTTAACACCAATGGAATTAAAGCAGATTTTTATCATGCAGGATTAAACAATGAAGAAAGAAGCAAACGGCAAGAAAGCTGGATAAACAATATAACAAGAGTGATGGTTTGCACCAATGCTTTTGGTATGGGCATAGATAAACCCAATGTAAGAGTAGTAGTACATTACGGTGTACCGGATTGTTTAGAAAATTATTACCAGGAGGCTGGAAGAGCGGGCAGAGATGGAAAAAGAGCTTATGCAGTTTTAATGTACAACGATAGGGAGCTGGATGAATTAATGGACCAGGCTGGTATCCGTTTTCCGGATAGGGAGACAATAAAAAATGTGTATATCGCCATTATGAATGCCCTGCAAATACCGGCTGGCTATGGAGAGGGCAACAGCTACGATTTTGACTTGGTATCATTTGCTTCTGCATTTAAAATTAATATTCTTACCGCTACGTACGCCATAAAAACACTGGAGCAGGAAGGGTTAATTTTATTTAACGATTCACTTTTTAAACCATCTACAGTAGTATTTCAATGCGATAAAAATTTACTGACAGAGTTTGAGCAGCAGTACCCGGCAGCAGATCCAATATTGAAAGGGCTTCTACGATCGTATGAGGGAATATTTGACTTTCCGGCAGCCATTAATGAAGCACAGTTAGGCAAATTTATCAGCAAATCTACTGAGAGTATTATTAAGCAATTAACCAGGCTTCAACAGCTTGGCCTTATTGAATACAACAAGCAAAAAGATGGACCGCAAATTACCCTGCTATTAAGCCGTATGTATGCAGATAGCTTTATGATAAACCTTGATACTTATCTTACCAGAAAAAAATTGTTTGAAGAAAGGGTTAAAGTGATGGTGAACTTTACTAAAAATAAGAAAGGCTGCCGAAGCCAATTGGTAGCTGCATACTTTAATGACAATACTGTAAAGCACTGTGGTATTTGTGATAATTGTATTGACTTAAAAAATACGCCCTTAACTATTGCAGATTTTGATAGCATTGTTACTACCATTTACGCTGCAATTATGGCAAATAACATCAGCATAAAAGACCTGCTAAACAATACTTCAAAACTAGAAAAAGAAAAGCGCTGGACGGTAATTAACTATTTGCAGGCAGAAGAAAAAATAATGATAACAGCCGATGGACACCTTAAAGTAAATAAATAATTACAGGCGTAGCATTTATTAAAACTACAATGCGTAGTAAAATTAGATTATCGATTTAAACCCAGCTATTGTAACTATCACTTACGTAAAATTAATTACCACTTACCCTGAAAAAAACCTTAAATTTTTGTTTTGCAAACTTTGCATCTATTTATAAAAAATTAGCTGCAAACCAACATTGAGTAACTTAATGGCGGGGCAAAAAAAAGGGACCAAGATAGAAATCTAGTCCCGCTTTAAAATCCAATATCCTATGAAAAACCGAAACGAAGATATAGGGTATAAAGCTGAAATACAAGTTTTTTTGCTTCTTTTTTTTGTATTGATTGGCTAATAATAACAGTACAAATGACACAATGGATACAACTAAATTATTTATAACCAACAGCTTACGAATAAAAAACTGAAGCATGATGAATAATTACCTTGCTAAAATTCTTTAAAAAAAATTATAAAAAACGTTTTAAGGCAGCAAAAAAACGTTTAATTGATTGGCTTAAAATAAAACATAGACTAAACGAGAAGTTTTTGTTGAAAATGCGGCAATTTTTAATCTATGACTGATTTTTATCTGCCATCTAATAAATTCCCTAATCCGCCCAAAATACTACCTTCTTCTTTTCTACCACCTACAGATGCGTATTGTTGTAACCTGCCTGCCAGTCTGCTAATAGGCAACGATTGAATCCAAACTTTACCAGGCCCTCTTAAAACTGCAAAAAACAACCCTTCGCCACCAAACATCCAGTTTTTAATCCCTTTGATAAATTCAATGTCAAAATCCACTCCTGAAGTATAAGCAACCACGCAACCTGTATCTATTTTTAGTATTTCGCCCGCTTTTAGTTCTCTTTCAATTACGTAGCCTCCGGCATGTACAAAAGCCATTCCATCTCCTTCAAGTTTTTCCATTATAAAACCTTCTCCACCAAATATACCTGTACCCAACTTACGCTGAAATTCTATACCAATACTTACCCCCTTGGCCGCACACAAAAAAGCATCTTTTTGAGCAATTACCTTTCCATTAAGTTTCGATAAATCGAGGGCTATAATTTTACCCGTATAGGGAGCTGCAAAGCTTACCCTCTTTTTACCGTTGCCTGTATTAGTAAAGGCTGTCATAAATAAATTTTCACCAACCAGCAAACGCTTACCAGCATTCAACAACTTCCCAAGCAATCCATTACTTTGGCTTTGCTGACTGCCATCACCAAAGAGTGTTTGCATTTGTATTTCGTTATCCATCATCATAAAGCCGCCGGGCTCTCCAATAACAGTTTCGTTGGGGTCTAATTCTATCTCTACAAATTGTAATTCTTCCCCATAAATTTTGTAATCAATTTCGTGATTGCTTATCATAATTAATAATTTTTAGTGATAACAAAAATAAATATTAAACTAATTGCAATCGCATTATTAAAACAACAGTTTTACTATTAACAATTCACCTTAAAAAATACGGATATCCAAATAAGTTTCCACTTATATATAAAACAAAAAGCCCTGTGATTGGTATCACAAGACTTTTGCATGCAAACTAATATGGATCATTTTTTGGAAAAACTAAGATTAGTGGTTGCGCCATCATTGGTAACCAGCGAAATTTTATAAATACCAGTTTGTAAACCGGCTACTTGTATTGTTGTTAAATTGGTACGATTGTATATTTGGCCATTAGGCAAAACTACTCTTCCGGCTAAATCTGTAATGGTTGCTTTACTTACCTGCGTATTTACAGGCAACCAAATTAGTAATTCATCTGAAACAATATTGGGCATAATTTTATATTTAGCAGTATTGATATTTTTATCAATTGATACTGGTTTACTGTAGTAGTATTCACCACTACTTTCAACAATTTTAAGTCGGTAATAATTAACGCCTTCTGTTAAATTATTGTCCCTAATGGTGTATTGCTCTGTGGACACATTAGCAGCAATAGCTGTTATGTAACTAAAATGTTCGCCATCTGTACTTTTTTCCAATTCATACCGAAGTATATCTATTGTTTTAATGGCTGTCCAATTTAGTTCGCCTACATTTTTTGATATTGATACATTAAAATCAATGTCGAATGCAAAACTGGTTGTTTTTGAAGAAGACAATGCAAGATAATTAGCAGAGAATTGTGCAGGAACATTTACAGAAATTACTAAAATTGCTGCTATCAGGTAAAGGCTCTTAATTGTTTTAAATGTTTTCATATTTATACGGTTTTTTTGGGGGTTTCCATAGGTATATCTCATACTGTGCCAGAACATAAAACACTGATTATCAACACATTTAAATAAGTAATGGCAAATACTTTTCCATTTTATGGATTTATTTTTTAGCATTTTGGAAATTGTGTACTCATTTTAAACATTGGTAAAAAATATATAAGCAGGTTTGGTAAAATAGGATGCAGTTAATATAGGAGGCAGTTAAAATAGGATGCAGTTAATATAGGATGCAGTTAATATAGGATGTAGTTAATATAGGATGCAGTTAATATAGGATGCAGTTAATATAGATTAACCGCCGAGATGAGTTCACCGCAGAGAAAGGATGTGTGGGAGTTTTCGCTGAAAAAGGTTTACTATAAAGAAAAGAGTTTATGGAGTTTACGCACAGATGGAATTTAATTAAATTGACAGGTTAATCGCAGAGGCCGGACGTTTGGAAGTTTTGGCTGAAAAAAGTTTACCTCAGAGAAAAGAATTTACGCCGTTTACGCAGAGATGAAATTTTCATTAAAGTAATAGATTAACCGCAGAGGCCGGAGGCATAGAAGTTTTAGCTGAAAAAAGTTTACTACAAAGAGAAGAGTTTACGGAGTTTACGCAAAGATGGGATTATATTAAGGTGATAGATTAACCGCAGAGGCCAAACGGTTGGAAGTTGTAGCTGAGAAATGTTTATGTTGATTACTGTTTGAATAGCAAAGGTTTACACCATTTACTGCTTTAGCCAGGTAATTGTAATAGCAACTCTGCTACTGCAGTACTTATCCAACGCCGGCTCCTATGGGTGATGCGATAAACAAAAAGCCCCGCAAGGTAAAATACCTGCGGGGCTTATATTTTTAGCTGTGATAATAAAAAAAATCGTTGTAATTATTTTGGCCTGCCACTTTCGGCTTAGGCTAGATGATGGTGTTAAAACCAGCTACCATTCCATTTTTCATCATTACTTTTTAACCTTGCCTTTCTGCGTTT
>JBBQTZ010000039.1:0-26068 GCA_038234405.1 Chitinophagales bacterium | reverse complement strand
AAAAATATTTGTACCAGGCGCAGGAATTTTATGATAAACACGGAGGTGGTGCTATTGTAATAGCAAGGTTTATTCCCATTATCCGCACTTTTGCTCCTATTATTTCTGGTATTGTTCAAATGCCAAAAGCAAAATTTACTTCTTACAATGTGGTTGGTTGTGTGGCATGGGTATCAAGTATGATTTTAGGGGGGCATTTTTTACAGCAATGGATAAAAAACCAGTTTGGTTTTAATTTAAAAGATCACCTGGAGGTAATTGTAATAGGTATTATTTTGGTGAGTACGTTACCAGTAATTATCAAACTTATTTCAGGTAAAAAAAAGTAAACCAGGTTTGGTTGCTCTTTTACCCAAACCAGCAATATTTGTAATCACTAAAAAACCGTTTTTTCCTATTATATTACGATTGTTTAAATCCACTTATAACTCCTCATGCAAAAGCCATCTGCTTCCATTTTTAATATTACCGTATTAGTAGCTGCCCTTGGGTATTTTGTTGATATCTACGATTTGTTATTGTTTAACATTGTGAGGGTAGATAGCTTAAAAGATCTTGGCCTAAATAATATGCAGATTAAGTCTGAGGGCGAGTTTATTATAAGCATTCAAATGGTTGGCTTGCTGTTAGGTGGTATTATATGGGGTATTATGGGTGATAAAAAGGGTAGGCTAAGTGTTTTGTTTGGGTCTATAATTTTGTACTCAGTAGCCAATATAGTAAATGGTTTTGTGCAAACAACCAACCAATACGCATTGGTGAGGTTTATTGCAGGCATTGGTTTGGCTGGCGAATTGGGTGCTGGTATTACCCTTGTATCTGAAATTACCAGTAAAGAAAAAAGAGGCATTAGCACATCATTGGTAGCCGGCGTTGGGTTAACCGGTGCAGTGGTAGCCTATTTCATTTCTCAAAATTTTAACTGGCGCAATTGTTATTTTATTGGTGGCGGATTAGGCTTTTGTTTGTTGTTGTTACGCATTTCTGTTTTTGAAAGTAGTATGTACAATACTGTAAAAAAGCAAGTGGTACAGCGTGGTAATTTTTTCATGTTTTTTTCAAACAAACAACGGTTTAAAAAATACATGATGGCAATATTAATAGGCCTGCCCACCTGGTACGTAATAGGAATTCTTATTGCTTTCTCTAATAATTTTGCAGTAGAGTTTGGTATTACCGAAGAAGTACTGCCTAAAAAATCAACCATGTTTGCTTATGTAGCTATTTCCATTGCAGATATTGCAGTTGGCCTTGTTAGCCAGTGGCTAAAGAGCAGAAAAAATGCTTTGTATATCTTTTATATTTTTACCATTATTTCTATTTTCTTTTATTTTACCCAGCAAAATGGCAGTGCCGCAAGTATGTATTTGA
Source organism: Chitinophagales bacterium (assembly GCA_038234405.1). Lineage (GTDB taxonomy): Bacteria > Bacteroidota > Bacteroidia > Chitinophagales > Chitinophagaceae > Ferruginibacter. The sequence continues at coordinate 24,697 of JBBQTZ010000039.1, read as the reverse complement.
TTTGTGCTGCATTAGGCTTTAGTACCGGCTTTTGGGCAATCTTTGTAACAATGGCAGCCGAGCAGTTTGGAACCAATTTAAGAGCAACCGCAGCTACTACAGTGCCTAATATGGTCAGGGGGTCGTTGCCGATAATGCTTTTATTGTTTAATGGATTGCAGGGAGTTACAGATTATGTTACTGCTGGCTGGATAACTGGCGCCATTGTAATGCTTATCAGCATTGTAGCTGCATACTTTACAGAAGAAACCTTTGGTAAAGATTTAAATTATGTAGAGGTATAGGTAACACCTTTATAACAATGCTGCTATTGTTAACAAAAATGTAAACCATTTGCTAAGCTTTTTTTAAAGCTTACTTTCAATGTTTAACTATGAGTAAACAAATTCAATTAATCATTATTTTTCTTTTTATTAGTACTTGTTGCTGCAATATTTCATTTGCACAATCATTTGTTGTAGATGTTACTTACTCCTCCATTATTCCCGATGAAGAAAAAAAACTAATTTTTTACACACCAGGAAAATTATTAGACATAAGCGATTTTAAAGCAAGCCCTGTAGCAAGTAATGACGCTGTTGCAATTACATCTTCTGGTTTTGCCTTTAAAGCGGGTTACCGCAGTGAAGCAGGAAAGTCTGTTTTAATAATTACTGTATTTTGTAGTTTTGATAAACAGCAATCATGGATGAAAGCCGCTGGTAAAAATCCATACATACTTAGCCACGAGCAAGTACATTTTGATATCAGTTATATTGCAGCTAAATCTTTTATTTCAAAATTAAAGGCAGCAAATTTTACACAACAAAATTATAAGAACCTTATACAGTCTATCTACGCTGAAAGTACACAAGATTTAGAAAGTATGCAGTTGGAGTATGATAATGAAACCAATAATGGTCAACTAAAAGAAATGCAGGCAAAATGGAGCCAAAAAACAACCGTTTTACTGGCTAAGAAATAATGAAAAATATTGTTGTAATACCAGGGTGTTTATGAATTTTTTTTCAATTTCCTGTTTCTTAAATAAGCTTCAAATTCATTTAGCCCAAAGCTGCTCAAATTTTGTTCTTTTGTAAGCATTGCTTTTTGCGCTACCAGTACTCCATACCTTGTGTCATCAAACCCCTCTGTTTTATGTGCATCCGGATTGATAGAAATTAAAACATTCTTTTCGAGTGCATACTCAATATGTCTCCAATCTATATCAAGCCGGCTAGGGTGTGCATTTAATTCAATTACCACCCCGTTGGCAGCACATGCATCAATTATTATACGATGGTTAACAGGATACCCTTTGCGGCTGAGTAGCAACCTGCCTGTCAGGTGACCAAGTATAGTGGTATAAGGGTTTTTAATTGCGTTTAAAAGCCTCATCATGGCCTTATCTTCATTCATTTTAAGGTTGGAGTGTACAGAGGCAATTACAAGGTCAAAAGTAGAGAGCACAGCATCACTATAATCAAGACTGCCATCATTTAAAATATCACTTTCAATGCTTTTAAAAATTTTAAAAGGAGCTAATTTACTGTTAAGTTCATCTATGTAAACATGCTGTGCTTTTATTCTGTCTTCTTTTAGTCCGTTTGCATAAAAAGCGCTTTTACTGTGGTCGGTTATTACAAGATATTCAAGTCCTTTTGCAATAGCGGCATTGGCCATTTCTTCTAAAGTATTGTTACCATCACTCCAATTGCTATGGCTGTGTATAATGCCCTTAATATCACCCGTTTTAATGTAGTTAGGTATTGCTATTGCAGATTTTTCAATAATTGATGGCGATTCTCTTAAAAAAGATGGAATAAAATTTAAGGATACGCTGTTAAAGATTGCCTCCTCATTTATACAATTTGCATAGTTTATTGCAGGATATTGTTGCCGGAATGCCGTTTCAAATTCAGGTGAGCCGCTTTTATAAAAAACCTGTTCCATCCAGCAAACAGCATCACAACCATATACCTTTATTTTTAAACCTGCCGAAGTTTTGAATAAAACATAGCTGGCATTTTTTTCTAAAATTTCTACATCAGTTATTGCTGCTAAACGTTTTGTTATTTCGTCTGTAGTAGCTTCCACAACCAACTCCAACTCATGTATAATTTCAAACTGTCTTTTAAATGGACCAGTAATGGCGATTCTTACATTTGCAAACACCGTTGCAAAAAAAGTTTCTAAAGGTGAAATAATGCTTGCTACCTGTGCGTATAAAAAACTTCCCTTGCTCTTTAAGTAATAATCCAGCGTTTCTGTTACATTTAGCTGCGTTTTTTCGCCAAAACCTTTATATAGTTTTAAGCGATTTTCTTTACAGGCATATAATAATTCACCTACAGTTTCTATTTCCATCTCTTTCCAGATGGTAGCAATTTTTTTTGGTCCAATGCCCTTAATTGTTAGCATTTCCAATATTCCATCGGGTGTTTTTTCAATAAGGGAATTTAGCGCCTCCAACCCGCCGGTTTCCAATAGTTCTAACACTTTTTTTCCGGTAGATTCTCCAATTCCTTTTATATAAAATAATTTTTCTTTTGGTACTTCGCTCAGTTCAACGGTTAGTTTATCAATTGTAAAAGCCGCTGATGAATATGCTTTTACTTTAAAACTATTTTCTCCATGTACATCCGAAAGCTTGGCAAGTAATGAGAAGTTATCTGCTATCTGTGCATTATCCATAATGATAAAAATACTTAGATGTTTTATTTACGTTACAACAAATTGGTTGCTGCGTATTGCATATTTTACGGCAGCTAGTGTTGTCTTAAACAAGGCAAGTTGCCGTGGTTAGCTTTGCCCACTTACCAAAAATTTTAAATGAATAAAATATTTTGGAATAAACCTGTTGAAAAATTTTATTCCAACTTTTTATTCCAACTCCAAAATACTACTCTATAATTTCACAAGGTTAAAGCCAATATTATTTTTTTATAGTTAGATAAAGCGAAGCGAAAAATTTGCAGTAAAGAATATTTTTTTTACTGGTATTGCTTTGCTTTTTAAAAAAGGAAAGTGATTTATAATTAAAAAGTCCTGGCTACATTAGCCAGGACTTAGTTATTAGTTTTGCGAAAAAAAAAGTTACTTTTTCTTAGCAGCTTTTTTTACTGGTGCAGCTTTCTTAGCTGGTGCAGCTTTAACTGGTGCAGCTTTAACTGGAGCAGCCTTAACTGGAGCAGCTTTTACTGGAGCAGCTTTTTTTGCTGGAGCAGCTTTTTTTGCTGGAGCAGCTTTAGCTGGAGCAGCTTTTACTGGTACAGCTTTCTTAGCTGGTGGAGCTTTTACTGGTACAGCTTTTTTAGCTGGAGCAGCTTTTACTGGAGCAGCTTTTACTGGTGCAGCCTTCTTAGCTGGAGCAGCTTTTTTTGCGGCTTTTTTTGCAGTTGCCATGTTTTTTAAAATTTAATGGTTAGTAAATAATGATTAAAATTAAAAAACATTTTCTTATCTGTCAAAAATTTATATTTTATGCAGTTACTTCAACAGCATTTACAGAAATAAAACTTTTATCTCCCCTGCCTTTTTTAAATTCTACAACACCATCAGTTAAGGCAAAAATTGTAAAATCTCTACCCACACCTACATTTTTACCAGGATGATATACAGTACCTCGCTGCCGTACAATAATGTTGCCAGCTATTGCACTTTGACCTCCATATATTTTAACACCCAATCTTTTGCTTTGTGAGTCACGGCCATTTTTAACCGAGCCTTCACCTTTTTTATGTGCCATTTTATTTTATTTTATTTTTCTACGTTTTATAGCTTTTTAAAACTATCCCTAATATTTGTTTAATAAAATTGTATGAACTGTGTTCAACAAATTTATTGTTACAATCAGATAGAAATAATTACGCAATTTCAGTTATCTGAATTTTTGTATAGTGTGTACGATGACCGTGCTTTTTACGGAAACCTTTTCTTCTTTTCATCTTAAAAGCGATTACTTTATCGCCCTGTACCAATGAACTAACGATTGATGCTTTTACAACTGCTTTAACAGCCGAACCTGCAGTAATTGTTCCTGCATTTTCAATGAACAATACGTCAGAAAATTCTATCACATCGCCATTGTTGCCTTCAATATGCGGTACATACAAGCTATCGCCTGCTTTTACTTTAAACTGTTGACCAGCTATTTTTACTACTGCTAACATATATCTGATTTAATTCCGATTTTTTCGGGTGGCGAAGGTAAGGGATTTCCTTAGAATTTTTATTTTTTATCCTATGATTTTTTTAGCAAAACCTTACTTATAAGCTGTTTTTGTACCTGAATTTTTATTTTTCAAGTATATAAGGATTGTTTTACAAACTTTTCTGCCAACAGTTTTAAAGGTATTATATTCGTAAATCTATATGAAATGGCTGCAATTTACCTTTAGAACAATTTTTTCTTTTTACGGATTTGTCCTTTTTTTAGTGGGGTTATTCCTTATTTTCCCATTTGTAATATTTGCTTCTTTCTTTGGAAAAATCAAAGGAGCGAACTTTATTTACAAGCTTTGCCATTTTTGGGCAGCTACCGAATTAAAGTTATGGGGTATTCATTACAGCATTTACTTTCAGGCACCTCACAACAAACAAAAGCAGTTTGTATTTGTGTTCAATCACATTTCTTATATGGACATTCCAATTTTAATGATGGCTTTTAACCAACATCATTTTAGAATTTTAGGCAAAGCAGCGCTTTCTAAAATACCTGTTTTTGGTTTTTTGTATAAGCAAATCGTTGTTTTGGTAGATAGAGAAAATGCCGCTAATCGCTCCAAAAGTGTACAGCAATTAAAATCATTCATAAAAAAAGGTATATCTGTAGTAATTGCGCCGGAAGGAACATTTAATACCACCAATCATCCGCTAAAAGAATTTTATGATGGTGCTTTTAGGATTGCAATAGAAACACAAACACCTATTAAACCAGTTTTATTTTTGGATACTCATGATAGGTTACGGCACGATAATATATTTTCTCTTAACCCCGGAAACGCAAGGATTATATATTTGGAAGAAGTGAGTGTAGCAGGATTAACAGCCGCAGATACAAAAATGCTTAAAGCCAGGGTATTTGAGTTAATGGAAGCACAACTAATCCATTATAAAGCAAGTTGGATAAAATAAGCTATCCTCTTTTAGCTGAATAAAACTATATTACATTAAATGAGTACGCCTGAAAATTTACCTGCTAAAAATCTTCTCTTTACTGATGAAGCGCAACCTGCTTCCTCAGCTTTATTAAATGAGGAGGCAAGTTTTTACGCCGAAGTAATTATTCCGCTAGCCTTACCTAATACCTATACGTATGCAGTACCAGCTATGTTTTCTACAAAAATACAAATTGGTTGCAGGGTAGAGGTAGTATTGGGCAAAGCTAAAAGATATGCCGGTATCATTAAATCAATCACTACAAGCCCGCCCGCTTATAATACCAAATCTATCATTAATGTATTAGACGATAAGCCCTTGGTATATCCCCAGCAATTGCAGCTTTGGAAGTGGATAAGTAGTTATTATATGTGTAGCGAAGGTGAAGTAATGGCAGCCGCACTGCCTGCACATTTTAAACTCAGCAGCGAAACCATTATACTGTTTAATGAAGAGTATGGAGATGATTTTACTGCATTGAACAACGAAGAATATTTGATAGCAGAAGCTTTGCAAATAAAAAGTCAATTGAATTTAACGGAGGTACAGCAAATTTTGGATATAACGCATGTTTATCCCGTTATTAAAAGTTTGATTGAAAAAAATGTTTGCATAGTGTGGGAAGCCCTCAGCGAACGGTACAAAAGCAAAATGGAAAAATTTGTTGTACTCAACCCAATGTACAATGATGAAAAAAAATTAAGTGAACTGTTGAATAACTGGGGCAAAGCACCAAAGCAAATGGAGCTTCTATTGAGTTATTTGCACTTAATAAAAACTGAAGGAGAAGTATCTCAAACTGCATTGCTAAAAAAGGCAGGAGCAACTCCGGCGCAACTACATGGCCTTGCAGATAAAAATATTGTGCTAATAGAAAAGCGTGGAGTAGATAGAATAAAGGCTATTCCAAAAGCAATGGATATTAATTTTGAACTGAGTGCTGCACAGCAAGTAGCTTTTAAGCAGGTACAAACAAAATTATTGGATAAAAATGTTTGTTTGCTGCATGGCGTTACGGGAAGTGGTAAAACGCAGGTTTATATTAAATTAATGGAAGCCTGCTATCAAACTGGTAAACAAGTACTTTATCTATTACCAGAAATTGCGTTAACGGCACAAATGATTCGCCGCTTACAGTTACATTTTGGGGGTAATATTGCCATCTACCATTCAAAATTTAATAATAATGAAAGGGTTGAATTGTGGAATAAAATAAAAAGTGGCGAAACAAGAATTGTGCTAGGTGCAAGAAGCGCTCTTTTTCTTCCATTTAAAGAACTTGGGTTAATAATTGTAGATGAAGAGCATGATACTTCTTTTAAACAGTACGAACCTGCGCCACGCTACCATGCAAGGGATGCGGCAGTGTACTATGCTCATATATTCAATGCAAAAGTGGTATTGGGCAGCGCAACACCTTCTATTGAAACTTATTATAACGCACAAAAGGGAAAGTATGCCCTCGTAGAATTGAACGAACGGTACGGGGGCATGGCAATGCCTGCCATAGAAATAATTGATACCCGGCAGGTAGTTCAAAAAGGTAAAGTAATGCTGTCGCCACAATTGGTGGCCGAAGTTGAAAAAACGGTTGCAGCCAACCGGCAGGTAATACTTTTTCAAAACCGTCGGGGCTATTCTCCCTACCTTATCTGCGGTACCTGCGGCTATCTGCCACAATGTAAAAATTGCGATGTTACACTTACACTCCATAAGTATTCTAACAAAATGCATTGCCATTATTGTGGTACTACTTATCCTAAATTAATAGAGTGCCCGGCTTGCGGTACCGTAAAATGGATTGAGAAAAATTTTGGTACCGAAAAAATTGAGGAAATGATTGATGAAAAATTTCCTAAATTAAAAGTGGCAAGGATGGATGTGGATGCAGTAAAAGGAAAAAATGCTCATGATAGTTTGATTAAATTATTTGAACAACACCGCATTGATGTACTGGTAGGCACGCAAATGGTAGTAAAAGGACTGGATTTTGAAAAGGTAAGCCTTGTGGGTATTTTAGATGCCGATGGGCTGTTAAGCTTCGCAGATTTTAGGGTTAATGAACGGGCTTTTCAATTGATGGAACAGGTGAGTGGAAGGGCTGGCCGCAAAGATACATTGGGCAAGGTAATGATACAAGCAACACAGGTAAATCATCCTGTACTTAAGTTTGTAAAAGAACATGATTATAAAAAAATGTATGCTTTTGAAATAGAAAACCGGCAGCAGTTTTTGTATCCGCCTTTTAGCAGAATTATTAAAATTACTTTAAAGCATATCAGTAAAGAAGTGGTGGATGATATAGCCGAAAAATTAGGATCCGCCTTGGAACGTGATCTTCCTAAACTGGTAATTGGCCCGGCAGCACCGGTTGTAGGCCGTATTCGCAACCAATACTTAATGGAGTTAATGATAAAACTACCCCTCGATATAAATCAAATTGGCAGGTACAAACAAATTATTCGTAATCATTTTAACCTGCTGCATACCGAAAAAAGATTTAAAGCTGTTACCATGATAGCGGATGTGGATGCTTATTAATGATAGAATGATAGAATGATAGAATGATAGAATGAGGGATAGAATGATAGAATGATAGAATGATAGAATGAGAGAATGATAGAATGAGGGAATGGGAGAATGATAGAATGATAGAATGTGGGAATGGGAGAATGAGGGAATGGGAGAATGAAATAATAAAGTGGAATTATAAGTAAAAGTTCAATATGCAGCTACAAGAAAATACATCACTAAAAAAATATAACACATTTGGTATTGATGTGCTGGCTAAATACTTCGCTGCTTTTCATGATATTGATTCATTGGGGGAATTGCTCGAATTTGGAAAAAGTCTGATTATCAAAAAGCAGCAGCCAAATCTGATACTTGGTGGCGGCAGTAATATTTTGTTTACAAAAAATGTAGATGGTCTTGTTTTAAAAAACGAAATATATGGAATAGAAAAAGTAAAGGAAGATGCAGAACATGTTTATGTAAAAGCAGGGGCTGGCGAAAACTGGCATCACTTAGTGCAATATTGTATTAACCAAAATTTGGCAGGTATGGAAAATCTTTCCCTTATACCGGGCAATGTAGGTGCATCTCCCATGCAGAATATTGGTGCTTACGGAGTTGAAACTAAAGATGTGTTTTATGAACTGGAAGCCTTTCACGTAGCAGAAAAAAAGTTAGTGAAATTTAGTTTAACAGACTGTGAATTTGGCTACAGGGAAAGTGTGTTCAAACGCCGTTTTAAAGGTGAGTTTGTGATTGTATCTGTTACCTTTCGCCTGCAAAAAATACCTAGGTATAATACAAATTATGGCGCCATCAATCAAGAGCTTGCAACAATGGGAATCAAGGAGTTAAGTATTCAGGCAATCTCACAGGCAGTTATTAATATCCGCAGTAGTAAACTGCCCAACCCGGCTGAAATTGGCAATGCCGGTAGCTTTTTTAAAAACCCCGAAGTAGCTGTTTCAACATTTGAAAAACTAAAAAATGACTATCCGGCAATTGTAGGTTATTTGTTAGGCAACGGGCAAATGAAATTGGCAGCCGGTTGGCTGATTGAACATAGTGGACCAACTGACGCAATTAGTTGGAAGGGTTACCGAAAGGGTGATGCTGGCTGCCACAACAAGCAGGCATTGGTTTTGGTAAATTATGGAAATGCTACCGGTAAACAGCTTTTTAATTTGAGTGAAGCAATCATAAAAAGTGTAGCTCAAAAATTTAAAGTAGTGTTAGAGCGGGAAGTCAATATTTTTTAAACAGCTTTATCTATTTCTTTTTTTTAAATGTAATAATACAATACCTGCGTACTGAATTTTTATCAGCCTCATTTTTGTATCATTACACTTTTGTAATTTGGTTTATCAATTTTTCATTTTCTTTACACACCTATATTATTGCTCAACAAATTTTTTACAATGGCAGGTACACAGGCTTTCTTATTCGATTTAAATGGAACTATTATTGATGATATGAAGTATCATGCAACAGCATGGTTTGATATTTTGAACAATAAATTACAATTTAATATCAGCATGAGTGATTTGATGGTACAGTTGTATGGTAAAAATTCAGAAGTGCTTGAAAGAATTTTAGGCGAGGGTAAATTTACAGTACAAGAAATGGCAGAGCTGGAAATGGAGAAAGAAAAAAGTTACCAAAAAGCCTTTTTACCCTATTTAAAAACAATTGATGGTTTTGATGGTTTTGTAAGCAAAGCATACGAAGCTAATATTAAAATGGGCATTGGGTCTGCTGCCATTCCCTTTAATATAGATTTTGTTTTAGATGGATTAAACCTGCGCAAGTATTTTTCAGCTATCGTAAGTGCTGAGAATGTTGTTATAAGTAAACCGCATCCGGAAACCTTTTTAAAAGCAGCCGAAGAGTTGCAGGTGCTACCAGAAAATTGTATAGTTTTTGAAGATGCCCCAAAAGGAGTAGAAGCGGCCGCCAATGCAAAAATGCCTTGTGTTGTAATTACTACCATGCACCCTAAAGAAGACTTTGCCGGGTTTAAGAATATATTGTTTTTTATTGAAGATTATAACGATAAACAGTTGGAGCAATTATATAACAATTAAAAAGTTACATTTTATTTATAATGAGCAAATATTTACATCAAACAAGGTTACTTGTTGCAGTTGACTGTGTAGTTTTTGGCTTTGATGGCACCGAAGTAAAATTACTGCTTATAAAAAGGGCCCTTGAACCACTTTTGGGTAGCTGGAGTTTGATGGGTGACTTTATTAAGCCTGATGAAAGTATGGATGCTGCGGCGGTAAGAATTTTAAAAAAACTTACTGGATTAGAAGGTGTTTATTTGGAGCAGTTGCATGTTTTTGGAAATCCTGAAAGAGATCCGATTGAAAGAACTATTTCAGTAGTTTACTTTGCTTTGATAGACATTAATACCTACAAGCAACAATTGGATGAATCTTACAATGCTGAATGGATTTTGCTTAAAGATTTACCCGAGCTTGTTTTTGATCACCAGAAAATGGTGGAAATGGCAAGGCAGAAACTGCAATATAAAGCAGCATTGCATCCAATTTTATTTGAATTATTATCTGCTAAATTTACCCTTCCGCAATTGCAAAACCTGTATGAGGGGGTTTACGGTACCACCATTGATAAAAGAAATTTTTCAAGAAAAGTACTTTCTACCGGCCTGATAATCAAGCAAAATGAAAAGGATAAAGAGAATTCAAAAAGAGGTGCTTTTTATTACAAGCTCAATAAACGAACCTATAAATCTAATTTTCAGGCTTTTTTAAATATTATCCCTAACTCTCACAACCTGAAATAATTTTTTAAACTTTTTAAAAAAATATTTTTTTACCTAAATTTATAAGTGTTACTTTAACACTTATAAATGCTGTATGAAAGAAGCCTGCTACTTATTTTTTTGTTTTTAAATGCAAAAAAATGATAAGTTTTGGTGTAAAATACCTGGGAGAGCGATTCCTGAAATGCCATTAATAATGATACAATAAAAACACACAAATAGAAGGCAGGTGCCGCTGGGTTTATCTTGCCGGTATTCATTACAATCAAATTAAATTACTTACATGAAATTTTTTATCGACACAGCCAATCTTGCACAAATAAGTGAAGCCAACGATTTGGGAATATTGGATGGTGTAACAACCAACCCCTCGCTGATGGCTAAAGAAGGCATCAAAGGGTCAACGGCAATTAATGAGCATTATAAAGCAATTTGCCAATTGGTAGATGGAGATATTAGTGCTGAAGTGCTTTCTACTACCTTCACCGAAATAGTAGAAGAAGGAAAAATACTTGCTGCCTTGCATCCCAATATTGTGGTAAAAGTACCCATGATTAAAGACGGGATAAAAGCGATAAAATGGTTTACGGATAATGGTATTAAAACCAATTGCACGCTAATTTTTAGCGCAGGCCAGGCCATATTAGCAGCTAAGGCTGGTGCTACTTATATGTCGCCGTTTATTGGCCGTATTGATGATAGTGGCTGGGATGGAATTCAATTAATTGAGCAAATTGCACAGATATATGCCATACAAGGATTTGAAACACAGATTTTGGCTGCTTCTATCCGCAATGCCAATCATATTATTCAGTGTGCGGCTGCTGGCGCCCATGTTTGCACCTGCCCGCTCGAACCTATTCTTGGTTTACTCAAACATCCACTTACGGATATTGGCCTTGCCAAATTTTTAGAAGATGCAAAAAAAATGTAACCCTTTTTAACAGCGAAAAAGTATTGCAATGGAGATAAATGAATTAACAAAAATAGCCAGCCAGGTACGCAGAGATATTGTACGAATGGTACATGGCTGTCAATCAGGGCACCCAGGTGGTTCTTTGGGTTGTGCAGATTTTTTAGTGGCACTTTATTTTAACCAGATGAAGCATGATCCTGCATTTAATATGGATGCTGCCGGTGAAGATATTTTCTTCTTATCCAATGGGCATATTTCGCCTGTATTTTACAGTGTACTGGCCAGATCCGGATACTTTGATATTGTTGAACTGGCTACTTTCCGAAAAATCAATTCCAGGGTACAGGGCCATCCTGCAACGCACGAACATTTACCGGGCATTCGCATTGCATCCGGATCTTTAGGGCAGGGTTTATCAGTTGCAATAGGTGCTGCCATTACCAAAAAAAGGCACAAAGACCCCTCCATTATTTATACATTGCATGGCGATGGTGAGTTGCAGGAAGGTCAAATTTGGGAAGCAGCAATGTTTGCGCCACACCATAAAATTGACAATCTTATTATGACCATTGATGTTAACGGGCAGCAGATTGATGGACCAGTAGAAAAAATAATGTCACTCGGTAATTTAAGGGCAAAATTTGAAGCTTTTGGTTGGGAAGTAATGCATAGTGAAGGCAATGATATGGCTTCAATCACTATAGCCTTGCAACAAGCCAAACTAAATACAGGAAAAGGAAAACCAATTTGTAATTTGATGCAAACCCAAATGGGTTTTGGAGTTGATTTTATGATGGGTAGTCATAAATGGCATGGCGTGGCACCAAATGATGAGCAGTTGATTGCAGCATTGGCGCAGTTGCCGGAAACTTTAGGTGATTATTAAAAAAAGTGTTTTATAAATAGTAGTGAACGATGAAAAAATATACCTATACAGATCAGAAAGATACCCGTTCGGGATTTGGTGTTGGCCTGCTGGAAGCGGGACGAGAAAATCCCAATGTAGTTGCGCTCTGTGCCGATTTAATTGGGTCGTTAAAGATGGATGCTTTTATCAAAGAATTCCCTGAAAGGTTTACCCAGGTTGGTATTGCTGAGGCAAACATGATGGGCATTGCTGCCGGAATGACGATTGGCGGAGCAATACCTTTTACCGGAACCTTTGCCAATTTTTCTACAGGCAGGGTGTATGATCAAATACGCCAAAGTATAGCCTATAGCGAAAAAAATGTAAAAATTTGTGCATCGCATGCTGGTCTTACTTTGGGTGAAGATGGTGCAACTCATCAAATACTGGAAGATATTGGTATGATGAAAATGCTGCCCGGAATGGTAGTTATCAATCCCTGCGATTTTAATCAAACCAAAGCTGCAACTATCGCTATCGCAAAATATAAAGGGCCAGTTTACCTCCGTTTTGGGAGACCGGTAATTCCTGTTTTTACTGCCCCTGACCAGGTATTTGAAATTGGAAAAGCATGGATGGTAAATGAAGGTAAAGATGTAACCATTGTAGCTACCGGCCACTTGGTATGGGAAGCTATTTTAGCGGGTGAAATATTGGAAACAATGGGTATTGATGCAGAGATTATCAACATACATACCATCAAACCATTGGATGAAGCTGCCATTTTAAAATCGGTTGCTAAAACAGGTTGCATCGTATCGGCTGAAGAACACAATCGCTTTGGTGGATTGGGCGATAGTATTGCCCAGTTGCTTATTACCAAACATTTGGCTCCGCAGGAATATATTGCTGTGGATGATAGTTTTGGAGAAAGTGGCAAGCCTTCAGATTTGATGAAAAAGTATGGTTTGGATGCTGAAAGTATTGTGAAAGCAGTGCAAAAAGTAATTGCAAGAAAGGGGGTGTAGGCAGAAGATTTTTAGATTTTTGATTTTAGACAATAGATTTTAGACAGAAGATATTAGATTTTAGACAGAAGATATTAGATATTAGACATAAGATATTAGATATTAGATATTAGACATAAGATATTAGATATTAGACAGAAGATATTAGATTTTAGACATTAGATATTAGATATTAGACATAAGATATTAGACAGAAGATTTTAGATTTTAGACAATAGATATTAGACATAAGACATAAGATAATAGACATAAGATATTAGGCAGAAGATTTTTAGATATTAGATTTTAGATAATAGATATTAGACAATAGATAATAGATTTTTAGGTTGTAGTTTTTGGCAGTGTAATGGTTTGTTAGTGTTAGATATTGCGCCTGTGTTGCTTGTTCATTTGAAAATTGTATTAAAATGATAAAAGATTCATTTGTTATTGGAGTCGATTACGGGTCAGACAGTGTTCGCTCTGTAATTACCGATGCTACCAATGGCAACGAAATAAGTGCCTCCACTTTTTATTATCCCCGCTGGAAAGATGGCTTGTTCTGCAATCCGGTATTGCAGCAGTTTCGACAGCATCCGCTCGATTATATTGAAGGGCTGGAATTTACCATTAAAGATTGTATTGCTAAAGCAGGCAAAACTGTTGCAGCTAATATCAAAGCAATTTCGGTAGATACAACCGGCTCTACGCCAGTGGCGGTTGATGCTAGTGGCACACCATTGGCATTGCTGGAAGGATTTGAGAATAATCCACACGCCATGTTTGTATTGTGGAAAGATCATACTTCTATTAAAGAAGCTGCGGCCATTAACCAGCATGCAACAAAATTTACAACCAACTACCTGCAATTTGTAGGCGGTATTTATAGCAGTGAATGGTTTTGGGCAAAATTATTAAAAACCCTTAGAGCAGATGAGCGGGTACGAAACGCTTGTTATGGTTGGGTGGAGCATTGCGATTGGATACCGTTTTTATTGACTGGTGGAAAGCACCTGAGCGACATGAAAATAGGGGTCTGTGCTGCTGGTCACAAAGCCTTATGGAGTGAAGCTTTTGGCGGATTACCACCCAATGAATTTTTTGCCTCACTTGATCCATTGCTGGATGGTTTTACGCAAAGATTATTTACCGAAACCTATACCGCTGATAAGCCTGCCGGTATCATTAGTGCAGCATGGGCAGAGCGTCTTGGGCTAAGCCATACTGTTGTAATTGGTGTTGGCGCTTTTGATGCACACATGGGTGCAGTAGGTGGCCAAATAGAGCCCTATCAACTAAGCAAGGTAATGGGCACTTCTACCTGCGATATCCTGGTAGCTCCAACAATTGATATGAAGGGCAAATTAGTGAAAGGTATTTGCGGACAGGTAAATGGCTCTGTAATTCCCGGCATGACGGGGCTGGAAGCAGGACAAAGCGCCTTTGGAGATACCTATGCCTGGTGGAAAAATACGCTTGCCTGGCCATTAAAAAATATGTTGGCAACATCTGATTTAATTGATGATGCTACCAAACAAATTTTATTAAATCAACTGATTGATGGTATTATTCCTGCACTTACTGCAGAAGCTACATTGATACCATTAACAGTGGATGATCTGGTAGCCACCGATTGGTTAAATGGCAGACGAACGCCAGATGCCAACCAGCAATTAAAAGCCAGTATTACAGGATTAAATCTGGGATCGGATGCTCCCCGTATTTTTAAAGCATTGGTAGAATCTACCTGCTTTGGTGCAAAAAAAATAGCTGATCGTTTTGTAGAAGAAGGGATACCGGTAAAGGGTTTGATTGGGCTTGGTGGTGTTGCAAAAAAATCACCCTTTATTATGCAGATGCTGGCAGATGTTATGAACATGCCCATCAGGATTCATAAAAGTGAACAAACCTGCGCTGCTGGTGCTGCCATGTTTGCCGCAACTGCTGCTGGTATTTACAGCAAGGTAGAAGATGCTATGGATGCCATGGGTCAAGGCTTTGCTGTAACGTATCAGCCCGATGCAGAACGGGTCGCCATTTACGCCATAAGATACAACAGGTACCAGGCTTTGGGGAATTTTACAGAACAATCAACTAATCAATAATGAGTAAATACAGTCACATACAACAGGCGGCTTATGAAGCCAATATGCAATTGCCCCAATTGGGTTTGGTGCTTTTTACTTTTGGAAATGTAAGTGCTGCCGATAGCAGTTTAGGGGTATTTGCTATAAAGCCAAGCGGCGTACCGTACCAGGAGTTGAGTCCTGAAAAAATGGTGATTGTTGACTTTAACGGTATTACAGTGGATGGCAGCTTAAGGCCATCTTCCGATACACAAACACATGCAGTTTTGTACAAGCATTGGGAGGGCATTGGCGGTATTGTACACACCCATTCTACCTATGCTACTGCATGGGCACAAAGCCAGCGTGATATACCCATATATGGCACTACCCATGCAGATCATAACACTGTGAATATACCATGTGCACCACCTATGAGTGATGAAATGATTGAGGGGAATTATGAATACCAAACCGGTTTTCAAATCATGAATTGTTTGCAGGATAAAGGCTTAAGTTATAAAGAAATTGAAATGATATTAGTAGGTAATCATGCGCCATTTACCTGGGGCAAAACGCCGGATAAGGCAGTGTATAATAGCGCTGTATTAGAATCTTTAGCACAGATGGCTCTGCTTACAGAACAGATTAATCCATCGGTTGCAACATTGAAAGCTGCATTGATAAAAAAGCATTTTGATCGCAAGCATGGAAAGGATAGTTATTACGGACAATAACATGCTAAGGCTAATAAACAAATAAAATAAAACTTACAACAATGATAAATCTTACAGCATTTGAAGTTTGGTTGGTAACTGGTAGTCAGCATTTATATGGCGAAGCCACTTTACAACAGGTTGCAGCACATTCACAAACCATTGCAGCTTCATTAAATGATGCATCGCAAATTCCGGTAAAAGTTATTTTTAAGCCTACAGTAAAAAGCACGGAAGAAATTTACAGTATTTGTGCAGCAGCCAATGCCGAAACAAATTGCATCGGCATCATTGCCTGGATGCATACTTTTTCACCTGCAAAAATGTGGATTAGCGGATTAAAAATTTTGCAAAAACCATTGTGTCATTTGCATACACAATTCAATCGTGATATTCCCTGGGCTGATATTGATATGGATTTTATGAACCTGAACCAAAGTGCACATGGCGATCGTGAATTTGGATTTATGATAAGCCGTATGCGTATGAATAGAAAGGTAGTGGTAGGCCATTGGCAAGATCCTGAAGTATTGGAAGAGCTAAATACCTGGAGCCGTGCTGCAGCAGGATGGAACGATTGGCAGGGAGCAAAATTTGTTCGTTTTGGCGATAATATGCGCTATGTTGCCGTAACTGATGGCGATAAAGTTGAAGCTGAATTTAAATTTGGTTATGCCGTAAATACACATGGTATCGGCGACTTGGTGCAGGTGATTAACCAAACACCTGAAGCTGCTATTGATGCTTTGATTGAAGAGTATGAAGCTGCATATACATTGGTTCCATCTTTAAAAAAAGATGGCGAACAGTACAGCTCTTTACGAGATGCTGCTAAGATAGAAATTGGCTTGCGTACTTTTTTAGAAGCAGGAAATTACAAAGGATTTACCGATACATTTGAAGATTTGCATGGTATGACGCAGTTGCCGGGGATTGCAGCACAACGCTTGATGGCAGAAGGTTACGGCTTTGCAGGTGAGGGTGATTGGAAGACGGCTGCATTGGTACGGGCCATGAAGGTTATGGGAAGTGGTTTGCCTGGAGGCAATTCATTTATGGAAGATTATACCTATCATTTTGATCCTGAAAATCCGATGGTGCTGGGATCTCACATGCTGGAAATTTGCCCTTCCATTGCGCATGGTAAACCAAGCTGTCAGATTCATCCTTTAGGAATTGGTGGTAAGGCAGATCCCGTAAGATTGGTTTTTAATGCAGATGCTGGTGCGGCCATCAATGCATCGTTGATAGATATGGGAAACCGTTTTCGTTTATTGGTAAACGAAGTAGCCGCAGTAACCCCAATGCATGATTTGCCAAAACTCCCGGTAGCCCGTGTTTTATGGAAACCATATCCTGATATGAAAACTGGTTGTGCTGCATGGATATTGGCAGGAGGCGCACATCATACAGGTTATAGCCAAAACCTAACAGCCACTCACCTGCAGGATTTTGCAGATATGGCTGGTATTGAATTTACTCTTATCGGCAAAGAAACAAAACTGTATGAGTTTAAAAATGAATTACGCTGGAACGAGGTTTTTTATCAAATCAATAAATAAAATTGTTTGAAAAACGTATTTTGTTCTCTTAAAACCAATATTACCAATATGGATAGGGAAAAATTCTACCAGGCAATGCGACAGTGAGATTTTACTCTTCCTTATTTTACACCAATTTATTAAATTATTTTACTTTTTATGAGGCATTTGAAAAATATTTTACTGTTAATTTCTGCCATTTCAAATAACGAAGTACCTTACTCAATAATGAATTTCGGATATAAAAAATCAATCTTACTTTTATCAAATTACTAAACCAACAACTTAAAACAAATTGCTTTTATGAATGAACTGCAAACAAAAGATTACATAGTATTCCTGGTTTATTTTTTTATAGTAGCCGGCTATGGTTACTCTGTTTACCGCAAGAAGAAGAAAGCGGCTGTATCTGCTTCACATGATTATTTTTTGGCAGAAGGTTCGCTTACCTGGTGGGCAATTGGTGCATCTTTAATTGCAAGCAATATAAGCGCTGAACAATTTATTGGCATGAGCGGTAGTGGTTTTAAAATGGGATTGGCCATTTCCACCTACGAATGGATGGCCGCTGCCACGTTGATGATTGTGGCCATATTTTTTATACCGGTGTATTTAAAAAATAAAATTTACACCATGCCCCAATTTTTAAACCAGCGCTACAACTCAACAGTAGCAATGATTATGGCGATCTTCTGGTTATTATTGTATGTATTGGTAAACCTTACTTCTATTTTGTATCTCGGTGCATTGGCCATCAACAGTATTTCCGGTATTAACACAACTGCATGTATGTATTGTCTTGCAGTATTTGCCATCATCATTACGTTGGGAGGTATGAAGGTGATAGGATACACGGACGTAATACAGGTTTTCTTTTTAATACTCGGCGGTTTGGTTACCACTTATTTAGCACTCAACCTTGTGGCGGAAAAATTTGGCAGCTCGGGTGTTGTAAATGGTTTTCAGTTGCTTACCGAAAAAGCTAACGACCATTTTCACATGATTTTAAAACAAGAAAATGCCAGCTATATGGATTTGCCAGGGCTTACCGTTTTAATTGGTGGTATGTGGATTGTAAATTTAAATTACTGGGGATGTAACCAGTATATTACACAGCGGGCGTTGGGTGCAGATTTAAAGACAGCAAGGGCGGGACTCTTATTTGCAGCTTTTTTAAAATTATTGATGCCCGTAATTGTAGTGCTGCCAGGTATAGCAGCTTATGTATTACACCAGCAGGGAAGTTTTCAAACCGAAATGTTACAGGGAGGAGAACTCAATCCTGATAAAGCTTATCCTGTGCTATTAAACCTGCTGCCTGCCGGATTAAAAGGCCTTGCATTTGCTGCATTAACCGCTGCTATCGTTGCATCGCTTGCAGGAAAGGCCAATAGTATTTCTACAATTTTTACCCTTGATATTTATAAGAAAAAATTAAGGCCCGATGCAGATGAAAAAAGAATGGTGCAGGTGGGGAAAATTACGGTTATTGTTGCCATGATTTTGGCAGTAATTATTGCGCCATTGATGGGCATAGATAAAAAAGGTGGCTTTCAATACATTCAGGAATATACCGGCTTTGTAAGTCCCGGTATTTTTGCCATGTTCATATTGGGTTTCTTCTGGAAAAAAACCAGTTCCAATGCAGCACTATTTGCAACAGTGGGCGGATTTGCTTTTTCTTTATTCTTCAAATTTATTCCCTCGGTAATTGATTTGTCTTTTCTTGCGCCAATTGGTTTTGCAAAGGCAAATGATAAGGGAGTGTTTGAAATTCCATTTTTAGACAGGATGGGTTTTGTTTTTCTGATTTGTATTTTTGGCATGTATATCATCAGTATGATAGATAAAAGAAGAGGAGTAAAAACAAATGGATTGGATGTAGATCGCAGCATGTTTAAAATGTCGCCTTCTTTTGCTACCGGAGCTTTAATTATTTGTGGGGTGCTAGCAGCCTTGTACACTATTTTTTGGTAAAGAATTATAGGTGTTTCGATTGGTTTGCATTTCAAATTGTAGCAGTACCAGTGGTTGTATTCATTAAAATAATTTAATCATAAGCAATTGATAATACAACAAGGGCTCACTTTTATAGTGAGCCTTTGTTGTAAATGTAATTTTGTTTGAATTGCAGGCGCTATATAATTCCAGGATAAAAGCAAAATAGCCGGGCCTTTTACAAGCTTCATAGTTGACTGAGCAATTTTATGAAGGGGAAAATAAAGTGCCTTTGTTTTAGTGCCGTACCCGCTTTCAATAACCAGGATTAAAATGTAACTGCTAGATTTGCTTTCTAAATAGTTTGTATGAAAAAAAAATACCGTTGGGGCATATTGGGCGCAGGGAAAATTGCTGATAAATTTTGTACTGCATTGGATTATGTGGAGGAGGCTGAGGTATATGCTATTGCATCCCGTAACATGGATAATGCAAAAGCTTATGCAGCAAAATATAATGCTACCAAATGCTATAATAATTACAGGGACTTGATGGCAGATGAGGCTGTGGATATTATTTACATAGCAACCTCACATGCTTTTCATTTTGAACAAGCAATGACCTGCCTTCAACATAAAAAAAATGTGGTTTGCGAAAAGCCAATGACGCTCAGCCATCAGCAAACATTGGCATTGGTAAATGCGGCAAAAGAAAATGCAGTTTTTTTAATGGAAGCCATCTGGACATCCTGTATGCCTTTTTTAGAAAAAATTAAATCGTTGATTCAATTAGATGTGATTGGTATTCCGCAATATGTAGCAGCCGATTTTGGATTTTTTACACCTTTTAATGAGGAGAGCAGGCTGTTTAAAAAATCGTTAGGCGGTGGCTCGGTGATGGATGTAGGTATATATCCTGTTTTTCTGGCTACTGATCTTTTGGGCGAACCGAGTAAGCTAAAAACGATTGCTACACTTACCAATACCGGCGTGGATGAATATTGTAACACGGTATTGCAATATCCAAACGGAGCAACGGCACACTTAATTTCTTCCATCAGTTTTAATACAGCTATTGAAGCGGAGATAAGTGGTACAAAAGGCAGAATCATCATCCAGAATCCGTGGTTTAAAGCAACCGATTTTAAGGTGGTACTGAATGATGGAACAATAGAAAAATATTCAATGCCACATCAAAGCAATGGCTTTGAGCATGAAATAAGAGAGGTGATGAATTGCCTTGATAATGGCTTATTAGAAAGTAATAAAATGCCGCATCAATTAACCTTATCCATCAGTAAAATAATGGACGAAATGTTGAAACAGGCCGGTGTTCAATATGAATAAATACGGTTTTTTGCAATAGGCCTTTATACCGGATAATTATAATTCTCTTTCTGCTGGATACAATAAATAGCGGCTGTTGTAGCAATTCGTTTTGCTATAGAACCAGTTATAAATGGCATGGGGGTATCGGTAAAAGTTTGATTTGTGGCTTTTTTTAGTTCGAATTCCTTTTTTAATTCCGGAGAATCTTCCAGCATTTTTTTTATGGTTTATTCTATTACATATCCTTCAATATATTCTGTTCGTTTAAAAATTTGAAGAAAAAATCCCCATTGAAATTAGGAGTCAGGAGAAATCGGCTCAAGTAATACCATGGCAAAATCTCCCAATAGCTGGTCTGTAGAAATGTAGACAGACCCTGCGGCATAAACTTGTTTGTGATGCTCCGTCATTGCTGTTCAGGTTACCTGAATATGCCCGTCAAATGGTATTGTTTTACCTTCTCCGTTTTCGAATTTAGCACCCTGCATCCGGTACATTTCCACTGCCACTTCTCGGGGCTGTTTCAAGGTCTCCATTTGTATGCCATGGATTTTTAACTGCTCAATGATGTTATATCCAGGTGCTGGGACATAGTAAGCTTTGGGGAATATAACAAATGCTACAAGGCTCTGTTCCTTTATAATTAGTAACCATCATTTTGGTGGTTTGCCAGTCTATTCTACATAAGCTGCATTGCTTACAGTGAATTTTACTATGCTAAATTGTATACCGGAAAGTAGCAGGCTATCGGGCAATATTTCAGCATTTTTTTTTGTAGAAAATTCGATTGTGCTACAAAGGAAACTGCCTTTATCATTTGCGGTACTTTCCATTTCATAGGTATTTCAGCAGCTCTTCGCCCTGTCTGCTATGGTGTTTTTCTTTATTGACCAACCTTCAGTTGCCAATATTTTAAGTGTACTTTCCAATATTACATAAGTGCCTAAAACCCTTTGCCTGTAAGGTTTTAACGAATGATTTTCTTCCAAAATGCTGGCAATATGGCGCAGATCACCATAAGCATCCTAGAACCGGTGTTCTCCTACTATCAACACATTCGCTTCCGAAAAATTCCGGTCGTGTACGATAGTTAATATGTTACCCGGAATCTGCCCATTAGCAGTTAATTCTTTATCTGCCAATGGCTTATAGGTGTTCGCTAGCCAATTAGAAATGCCGTTTGAGTAGCCCTGCTTTCCGTGACCGCCAAAAGTACTATCGTACTAATAATCGGCACCATCTGTTATATGAATGTCCAGGTAAAACATTGGGTCGTATTCATTCATCACCTTAATAACAGCAGTACAATTATTTTTTTAATAATTACTTAACAGGTTAAAAGAATTCAACGATATTTTTTGCAAAAAATGTTACTCAAAAAATTACTGTGCCGGTTTTTGATAACAATATTGAACTGTCACATTTTAACAAGTAATGCTTTTGTTATAAATACTTTAATTCAAATAAATTTGATAAACTAATTTTTAGGGGTAGTAACTGTAATATTATGAACCATCATGAGATTGCTCTTTTTACAGTTTTAATGCTAAAATGATTTGTATTGACTGTTGGCTATTTTCTCAAAAATGTAAGGGGATTTCTTTAGGCGAATTGATAAATTCTTTCGGTTTATAGATGAATGCTTTTCAGTTGTTTTGTTATTTAATTCATTACTTAAGTTTCGCTGGGCAATAGGGTGGGAGACTAGCTACCATCACAAGAAAGTGGGTTACTTTCCCTCCTTTAGAAATTGTATCCAGTGTTGGTAAATAAGCAACAACCCAAATACCTGCAAGCTGGTTTGGCAAGAGGTTTTTTTTATTGGTACTTTTTGCTATTGTTCTAAATGTTGGGCGTATTTCTTCTTACAAACTCTCGTCAAAAGTTATACTCATTGGCATATGGTCACTATGCTTTGCCCAGTCAGCAAATTTCCCTATTTCTACGTTAGTTAATTTGCTAATCAGTTTTTTCGATGCGAAACAGTAGTCTATATGAAATGGCTTGTCTTCATGATGATACCAATGGAAGGTAGGCGTTGACTCTTTACCTTGTGTTTCGTTATAAAAATGATGATATAAACTCAAAATCTCTTTGCTTTCTAAATGTTTTACAAATTCCGAATGAGAGGAGTTTTTATTTGCGCTGTCCCATAATGAATTGCTGTTGAAGTCCCCTGCAATAATTATGTCATTAGCCAGGACCCCACTATAATATTTTATTGCATCCCACATTTGTTTTGTGTAAGGTTTAAGTGTCCATACGGCAAGTAAATTGAAGCTTTCTTTTCCATTTGTTACTAATACAGGAATGACATGCTTGATAGCTGGATTATGAATGTCAAGCAGTTTAATTTGATAGTTACTATAGGAAAAAATACCAATTCCACGGTCAGCCGATGGTTCTCCCTACCAAATGAAATCAGTAGGCTTAACTATTTCTCCTGCAAATGTTAAAAATTCAGATTTTTCGCATTCAGGTAATTACAAGGTCTGGTTCCTGTATTACAATTAACTTAGCCTTGTAATTATAATCTTTTTTACAGTTCCATATAATGAGCTTCATATTTTGAGTAGTGTTTTAGATTTACGCACAAACTGATTTTGTTAAAAAACATTTTTTCGAAACAAATATACTTACAAAGTGAATGGCGTAAAAGCATATGATTTTTGCTTTTGAACGGCATATAATTTAGAATGGGAAATAATCTTCATCAAACCTATTTCACTGCTCCATTTTACTCGATTAGTACTGATAATTTTTCGGTGGCAGGTACTGCAAAAAAGGCGATTAAAAAACAAGGAGTATTTGTGCAGCGACTCACCTTAGAAGTTTTATTAAAACTTTCTTTGTATTTAGACAATGTATCCAAAGTTGGTCAACAAACGATAACCAAAAGCCCCGGCATAAGGTCTTTAAATGCGGGGTTTTTTAGTGGGGGCTTTCCGCTATTGTTCTAAATGTTGGAGGTAGTTTTTGTCAAGTAAAGTTCATTCGTTTCCGTTCCTTTTGTACACTAAAACAACGATTGAAATTGTAAGAAATAATCTTATTGCTTCTTAAATTCCATTTTCTCACTATCAACATTAAAATGAATGTATAACTTATCATTTTGGTTCTCGAATGAAGATGCGGTATGTATTGCTTCCCAAAATTTGTTACCCCAATTTGGTTCGCCAATTTCTGTACCACCGAAACTTAATGTTTTCATTTTATTGTCCTGTAAAAGTTCATATTTGCCACTAACTAAATTTGTAACTGTTTGTCCATTCAAGTTCCCATTGATTCCGTCATCAGAGAACTCAATAATGATTGAACGAGAAATATTTGATGGTTCTGATTCAATTGTCCCATTCGTCAAGTTATGATATTTAATCAATTTCCATTTTCCATTTAATGACTCAATTGGCGTAGTTGTGTTGTCTTTGTTACAAGCTGCTAAGGTTAATAGCAATATCAAAATGTAGTTTAATTTATTTTTCATTTTTGAGATTTTTATTTTTAGAATAAAGTTATTTCTGTGTATTTCTATTTGCTTTTCGTTAAAATGAATACTCGTCATAAAATTACCTATAACGATTGAATATTGCTGCAGGCAGGGAATTCATTGCTGTGTATGCCTTCAACGGCTGCTGAATAAAAATATAAATGTAAAAGTTAATAAACAAAAGATAAGGACTGTTTGACCTGTCAAAATGAAGTTGATAGCGATAAAATGTCCCTTTTATGACAATCCAGCAAGCCTTTTACCAAACACAATGTTGTACGAAACCTACGGTAGTTAAAAAGCCTCTGCTAATGTCAGAGGCCTTTGCTTTGCATAAATTATTCATCTTAAAAAACGCATTATGCAAAACACACCAACTACCCGTCTGCGTATGGCAGGCAACGATTATG
>JBBQTZ010000038.1:0-26698 GCA_038234405.1 Chitinophagales bacterium | reverse complement strand
TTGTTAAGTGTACGCTCAATAACTATTTTTGAGATACCACCTTTATTGATACGGGCATTAAGATAATTTCTAATTTTATTGTCCTCGATCAACTTTTTTCCAAAATCTTTCTTATTTGCATACCAGTTGCTATCCCAGCCCCTGATAATACCTAACCTAATGCCAATTGGATTTGTTTTCTGACCCATACTGTTGTTTTACTTGTATGCTTTGTTACTGTTTAAGTAATTGTACATACTTGTTATTTAGAATTTTTAAACTAATTTTTACTATCAACTATTAATGTAACATGGTTACTACGCTTGCGGATTTTGTAACCACGACCTTGTGGTGCAGGACGCATACGCTTAATAACCCTGCCACAATCAACCATAATTGTTTTAACAACTAACTGAGCATCTTCTACTTTTAAACTTTCGTTCTTTTGCTCCCAATTGTTGATTGCACTTTTTAAAAGTTTGTATAAAGGCACAGCAGAATGCTTTGTATTGAATTGCAATACACCTAATGCTTTTTCTACTTCCATGCCACGGATAAGATCAACCAACAAACGCATTTTACGTGGCGACGTTGGGTAATTGTTCAATTTAGCTACTGCTTCCATTTTTTATAAATTTCTGGTTCAGAACGTGTATTGAATTCTACCTGAAGAATCAAACTAATTTCTAAAACCTTTTAAGACTACATTTTTTTACTTGAGTGACCCCTGAAATTTCTTGTTGGTGAAAATTCACCTAATTTATGACCTACCATAAACTCTGTAACATACACCGGTACAAACTTATTACCATTGTGCACTGCAAAAGTGTGGCCTACAAAATCCGGGGTAATTGTTGATCTTCTACTCCAGGTTTTGATAACACCCTTTTTACTTTTACCATCATTAATTGCAAACACCTTGTCTTCTAAGTTTGCATCTACATAAGGTCCTTTTTTTACTGAACGAGCCATGTTTTTTAATTTGCCGATGTGTTAATTTTGAAACTAAATCACACCTGTTTAAAAGTTTGTTTATTTCCCTGATTTGCAGAGCATTTTAACAATTCAATTACCAGCGCTTTGCTAATAAAATTATTTGTTCAATTATTTATTGCTGATCTTT
Source organism: Chitinophagales bacterium (assembly GCA_038234405.1). Taxonomy (GTDB): domain Bacteria; phylum Bacteroidota; class Bacteroidia; order Chitinophagales; family Chitinophagaceae; genus Ferruginibacter. The sequence continues at coordinate 25,596 of JBBQTZ010000038.1, read as the reverse complement.
CTGCCGTTTTTCCTTTGTATAATCATTTTATCTGATCCTTTACCTCTTGTACGTGTTACCTGACCTTTTGCATATTTACCTGTACGGCTACGAGGGTGACCGCCAGATGCTCTTCCTTCACCTCCACCCATCGGATGATCTACCGGGTTCATTGCAACAGCTCTTGTTCTTGGTCTAACACCTTTCCACCTGTTTCTACCTGCTTTACCTGCACTTTCCAAACTATGATCGCTATTACTAACCGTACCTACGGTGGCATAACAATTAATCAAAACTTTTCTTAATTCACCACTTGGCATTTTAATAATACCATACTTAGTTTCTTTGTTAGATAACTGAGCACTTCCACCAGCACTGCGAACCAATTTACCACCTTGACCTGGCTGCATTTCAATGTTGTGAATCATTGTACCCAACGGCATAAACTTCAATTGTAAAGCATTGCCTAATTCCGGGGCTACATTATCGCCACTTATAATAGTTGCACCAACCTGTAATCCATTAGGAGCAATTATATAACGTTTTTCACCATCAACATAATTTAATAAAGCTATAAATGCAGTACGATTTGGGTCATACTCAATGCTTTTTACTACAGCTGGTATATTCTTTTTATCTCTTTTAAAATCAATAATACGATACATGATTTTATTTCCACCTCCCATGTAACGCATAGACCTTCTACCTTGTGAGTTGCGGCCTGCTGTATTCTTCTGAGCTTCCAATAAAGTCTTTTCAGGTATATTGGTAGTTATTTCAGCGTAGGCATTACCTATTCTCCAACGTGTACCGGCTGTTGTAGGTTTGTATTTTCTAAGTGCCATTTTAATTTTGTAACCCTTACCGGGTTTTATTTTATGTTAACTAATCAGTTTCAACTTTTGCGGCAGTTGAAGCCATACATTTTTGTTGTTTAATTGTACAGTACTTAAATGGTATTGTATAAATCGATGGTTTCGCCTGCAGCTACAGTAACATAAGCTTTTTTCTTAGCTGGCTTACGACCAGAAACCACTCCTGCTTTTGTATTACGTGATTTTGCTTTGCCTGGTGTAACCGATGTATTAACATTGATAACCTGAACGCCGTAGAATTGCTCTACAGCTTTCTTTATTTCTAATTTGTTAGATTTTCTGCCAACAACAAAAGCATACCTATTCAATTTTTCTGTTTGCTTGTTTATCTTCTCAGATAAAACTGGCTTTATTAGTACTTCAGAAAGTTTCATAATTGTAATTTGATAATTTTTAAAAGCTTTTAAACTTCTCTTTTCTTAAACGTTGTTTTATGCTTCAGCAACTATTTCTTCTTCTTCGGTAAAAATTTTTGCAACACTTTCGGTAAATACTACAACAGTGGCATTCACAATATCATAAGTATTCATATCACTAACAAGCGTAGCTTTTACTTTAGGAATATTTCGCAAACTCAAATAAAGGTTATCATTGTTTTCTGGTAATACGAACAAAGATTTTTTGCCTGACAACTGTAAGCCTTTCAAGATGCTAACAAATTGCTTTGATTTAGGTGTATCTAAGTTTATATCTTCTACAACAATGATAGAACTTTCCTGAGCTTTAAAACTCAATGCACTTATTTTAGCCAGATCTTTTACTTTGCGATTTAGTTTAAAATCGTAAGCATGCGGTTTTGGTCCAAAAATAGTACCACCACCTTTATATATAGGGCTACGTAGATTACCTTTACGAGCACCACCCGTTCCTTTTTGCTTGTGCAATTTCTTGGAAGAACCATGTACCTCAGCCCTTGTTTTCACTTTGTGAGTGCCCTGCCTTTGTGCAGCTAAGTATTGTTTTACTGCTAAGTAAACAACATGATTATTTGGCTCTATACCAAATATTTCCTCAGGCAAATCAATTGTTCTACCTGTTTTGGCTCCCTCTATATTTAAAATATCTACTTGCATGTTTATTCGTATTATTTGCTGATGACCAACAAACTGATTGTTATTTATTTTTGAATCATTACAATAGAACCATTATGGCCTGGTACTGAACCAGTTACTAAAATGTAATTCTTTTCAGGAAATATTTTCACCACCTTTAGGCCTTTAACCTTAACTCTATCCTGACCCATACGACCACCCATTCTCATTCCTTTAAAAACCCTTGAGGCGTCCGATGAGTTACCAATAGATCCTGGAGCTCTTGAACGATCATGCTGACCATGAGATTGACCACCCACACCATGAAAGCCATGACGCTTAACAACACCCTGGAAACCTTTCCCTTTGGTGGTGCCAACAACTTCTACTTTGTCGCCTTCGGCAAAAATGTCAACAGTGATTGACTCACCAACATTTTTGTCTGTTTCGCTATTGCGGATTTCCTTAACTACTTTTTTTGGAGATGTTTGAGCCTTGGAGAAGTGATTAACTTCGGCTTTGATCGAGTGCTTTTCCTTTTTATCGCCAAATGCGATTTGGAGTGCATCATAACCGTCTGTGGCAACGGTTTTTTTTTGGGTAACAATACATGGACCTGCTTCGATGATGGTAACTGCTGTTTGCTTACCTGCTGCATCAAAAATACTGGTCATCCCAATTTTTTTACCAATAATACTTTTCATTGTATTTTGTTTTTATCCAGCGCTCCGGAATTTACTCCCGGAGAATAGATGTTCAATATTTTAATTTAAGAACTCACTTGGTGCCTATCCCGGGATTGTACGGAATGGTTCATCAAGCTTTTATCTCTACATCCACACCACTTGGCAAATCTAATTTGCTTAGAGCATCAACCGTACGGCTACTGCTGGTGTAAATGTCTAACAAACGTTTGTGCGTACACAATTGAAATTGCTCCCTTGCTTTCTTATTTACATGTGGAGCCCGTAAAACGGTAAAAATCTTTTTGTGTGTAGGTAATGGAATTGGTCCAGTAACTACCGCACCAGTACTACGTACAGTTTTAACGATTTTTTCTGCAGATTTATCTACTAAGTTGTGGTCGTAAGACTGTAATTTGATTCTGATTCGTTGTGACATATTTAAAGAACTTTAAACTTTCGTTTTTTTATTTTGGAGTGCAAAGGTAAGGGGCTCAAATGAAATAGCAAAACGTTTTCGAAAAGTTTTTTAAGATTTTTTTAAACTTTATATTTTGAGGTAGCTTATACAGCTAATGCTTTACGTATAAATAAGGGAATATCTATGTAACCAAACCTCAATTATGATAATGCTGCTGAAGTAACAATGAAAGATTACAATACAGTACAGAAAAGGATTTCGGGTATTTTTGGTTGATAAAACAGTTAACTATTTTAAAGTAAAAACATGTTCTGAAATGCTCTACTATACAGCAGTTGTGAGGCGAAATAGATTTTCAACAACAAAATGTGTGTGTGTAATAGTATAAAGCTATAAAGGTATTTCAACTGCAACACCTGGGTTAAATAGTAACCTTATACCGCAAACATGAACTGTGTTATCTTCGTATTTATGAAAAAAATGGAGGATTTGAGAATTATTTTTATGGGAACGCCGGCATTTGCTGTAGCAAGTTTGAATGCTTTAAAAATTGCAGGCTGCAATATTGTAGCCGTTATCACCGCACCAGACAAGCCGGCCGGCAGAGGATTACAGCTACATCAAAGTGCTGTAAAGGAATATGCAGTTGAGCAAAATTTATTGGTGTTGCAACCAGAAAAATTAAAAAATGCCGAATTTTTATCTCAGTTAAAATTATTAAATGCAGACTTGCAGATTGTAGTAGCCTTTAGAATGTTACCAGAAGTTGTTTGGAGTATGCCTCCGATGGGTACTTTAAATTTACATGGTAGTTTATTACCACAATACAGAGGTGCTGCCCCCATTAACTGGGCAGTAATTAATGGTGAAAAGCAAACCGGGGTTACTACTTTTAAACTACAACATGCCATTGATACAGGAGATATTTTATTGCAGGAAACGATGGCTATTGGTGAAAATGATACCGCAGCAGATGTACACGACAGAATGAAAGAAACAGGGGCTTCTTTACTTGTAAAAACAGTGAAAGCTTTAGCAGCAAACAGTATAATAGAACAACCACAATCTAGCAAAGTTGCTGTTGATACTAATCAACTCCAACATGCCCCTAAACTATTTACCAACAATTGTAAGATTGATTTCAGCAAATCAGTTGGCGAAGTTCACAACCTTATAAGAGGCCTCTCTCCTTTTCCTGGGGCATTTACCCACTTAAATGGTAAAACGCTAAAGATTTTTAAAAGTGAAAAAGAAGTAACCACCATTACATCAACCTTAACCGGCAATTATAGTACAGATGGGAAATTATTTTTAAAATTTGCTTGTGCAGATGGCTTTATACAGGTGAAAGAATTGCAACTGGAAGGAAAAAAAAGAATGCTTATAGAAGATTTTTTGAAAGGATTCAGGCAGTAAATCGACCATGATAAAGCATATAAAACAGTTTTTGCAGTTAGATTTGTAACAAAGGGGTATAATATAATAAAGACAAGCGTGGCGGGTTATTTTTTGGCTGAAAAAATAGAAAACTATTTTGAGCTTAAAAATGTTCTTAGTTGTGAAAAAGTTAGAAGTCCAAATAAATTATTATCTTCTAAAGCTGGGTTTAAACTTGTTGTAATTGCTGTAAATGCTACAACCTCTACTACTTCTCACCTTATATTTGTAACATGTTAATGATTAGCAACCGTGGCCAACAAATGCCACCATCACCCATAAGAAAGTTAGTGCCATTTGCAGAGGCTGCAAAAAAAAGAGGCATCAAAGTTTTTCACCTGAATATTGGCCAGCCAGATATAGAAACGCCGGAATCTATACTGGATGCTGTTCGCAACAGTGATTTTAAAGTGTTAGAGTATAGCCATAGTGCAGGTAATGAAAGTTATCGTAAAAAACTAGTAGGCTATTATAAATCAGCAGGTATAAACGTTACGCAAGATGAGATAATAATTACTACTGGAGGTAGCGAGGCAATTTTATTTGGATTTATGGCCTGCCTCGATGCTGGTGACGAAATAATAATACCTGAACCTTTTTATGCCAATTACAATGGTTTTGCAGTAGAAGCGGGGATATTGGTAAAACCTATTTCTTCTGCAATTGAAACAGGGTTTGCATTGCCGCCAATGGAAGATTTTGAAAAGGCTATTACGCCAAAAACAAAAGCGATTGTTATCTGCAATCCTAATAACCCAACAGGGTATTTGTACAGCAAAGAAGAATTGGAGATATTAAAACAAATTATTTTAAAACACAACCTGTATCTTTTTGCAGATGAGGCTTACAGGGAGTTTTGTTACGAAGGCACACATACAAGTGCCATGCATCTTTTGGGCGTGGATGATAATGTAGTTTTATTGGATACCATTAGCAAACGGTACAGTGCCTGCGGCGGACGTATTGGTGCGCTTGTTACAAAAAACAAAGCCATTTTAGGCGCTGTGATGAAATTTGCACAAGCAAGATTAAGTCCGCCAAGTTTTGCCCAAATATTAGGCGAGGCTGCTATTGACTTGCCCAAAGATTATTTTGAGGCTCCCAAAGCTGAATATAAAAAACGCAGAGATACTATTGTAGAAAGATTAAATGCCCTACCGGGCGTATTTTGTCCGAACCCTGGTGGTGCATTTTATGCAATGGCAAAATTACCTGTAGATGATGCAGATACCTTTTGCCAATGGTTGCTGGAGTCCTTTTCTTACAATGGACATACTGTAATGCTTGCACCCGCCTCCGGATTTTATGGTACACCGGGCCTTGGCAATCAAGAAGTACGATTGGCTTATGTTTTAAATACTACAGCTATTAACGCCGCAATGGATTGTTTGGAGAAAGCCCTGGAGCAATATCCGGGTAAAACTTTATAGGGTAATCTACCTTTTTTGCTACCTCCCTAACAGGGTAATTTTTTTATAAATTAATGATAAAAGATTGACAGCTTAACAAATTATTTATTTTAAGCATTTGTACATTTAGTTCCTTTTAATCCAAAAAATATCATTTTACCTCCTTATAAAATAATTTTTTTTATTTTTTGGAGAATAAATGCATCTTTGGAATAACCAAAATAACTAAAATGAAAAAAATCTTTCTATCTCTGCTAGTATTTTTTTGTGCTGCAACGGTACTATTTGCCCAACAATTAATAACAGTAAAAGTAAAAGACTCCAACACAGGGGCTCCTATACCCAAGGCAACCGTTAAAGTAAAAACCACAGAAAAAGGATCTTATACAGATGCAGATGGCAATATCCAAATTAAAGCAACCCCAACAGATTTACTTGAAGTTTCTACAGTAGGTTATAAAACAAAATTGGTTGCAGTAAAAGATCTGTTACAAATTACTGTTGAATTAGAGGCTAGTTTGGTAGATTTAACCGATATAGTTGTAACAGGGTCACGCAGCGCCGGAAGAGCAAAAATTGAGACTGCTGTACCTGTAGATGTAATTAGAATAAACCAAGTGGGTTTACCTACTGCCAAAATGGATTTAACTTCTGTTTTAAATATGGCAGCACCTTCTTTTAATTACAATAAACAGAGTGGCGCAGATGGAGCTGATCATATAGACATCGGAACGCTTCGTGGCCTTGGTGCCGACCATACGTTGGTTTTAGTCAATGGCAAAAGAAGGCATTCAACTGCTTTTGTTGCACTATTTGGAACCCGTGGCCGTGCAGGGTCTGGTGTAGATTTAAATGGTTTTCCGCAGGCACAAGTTGACAGAATAGAAATTCTTAGGGATGGTGCATCTGCACAATATGGCTCAGATGCAATAGCTGGGGTAATTAATATAATTCTTAAAAAAGACATTAATCGTTTATCTGTAAATGCTGGTTGGAGCGGTTATTATGATTCCAAATTCAATTCTAAAAATCACAATGCCAATAATGACTATTACGCAGGAAATTCCATTGATGGCAATACCTTTTCAGCTTCGGTAAATAATGGGTTTAGTATTGGTAAAAATGGTGGCTTTATTAATTACTCTGTCGATTTTCGTACACAAGGCAAAACTTACAGAGCGGCGCCAGTTTCAGCAAATTTTGCAACAGAAAAATACGCATTACCAGATATTAACTTTGGCAGAAGAGCTTTTGGAGACGGTTCTATCACTACCGGAGGTGTTATGTACAACATGGAAATTCCCATTGGAATAAGTAAAAAAACAACTTTTTATTCTTTTGGAGGGTACAACTATAAAGCATCAGATGCCTTTGCTTACACAAGAGCGTGGAATGCAAGACCAGAACGTTTTCCGGTAAGGCCAGATGGCAGCTTAATAATGGTACCATCTATCATGCAGACTACTAAAAATGGAAGTATTTATTACAATCCACACATTCAAACAAATATACAAGATGCATCTTATGCAATGGGTTTAAAAGGTACCGCAGGCAAAAACTGGAATTGGGATTTAAGCAATAATACCGGAAACAATAAATTCCACTATTTTGGTGATAAAACTTTTAACGCATCTATATTAGGCAATGCCTCGCAAACTCATTTTGATGATGGAGGATTTAACTTTTTACAGAATACAACCAATCTTGACTTTAGCAAATCAATTAATACTGCTGCCGGAGGTGTTAACCTTGCATTTGGTAGCGAATTCAGGTACGAGAGATATAATATTTTTGAGGGTGAAGAAAGATCTTATAAGGGCTATAGCCCCAACGCTATTTTGTACCCCAATTTATTACCAGCTAACCCAACAGCAGATGATATAGCTGATGCTACAAGAACCCCCGCATCTGGTGCTCAGGGGTTTCCAGGATTTAGTAATACAGATAAGGTAAGCGCAAACCGTACAAACTTTAGTTTATATGCAGATGCAGAAATAAATGTAACAAAAAAATGGCTGGTAAATGGAGCTGCAAGATTTGAGAATTATTCTGATTTTGGATCTGTACTAACGGGTAAACTGGCAACACGATATAAAGTAACCAGCAACTTTAATATTCGGAGTTCGGTAAGTACTGGCTTCCGTGCCCCTTCACTGGCGCAGATAAATTTTAGTAATACGCTTACTTCTTTCAGCAATGGTGCTTTAGTTCAGTCTTTGGTAGCGCCCAATACAAGCGGCATTGCAAGGGCTGCTGGTATCCCTGCATTAAAACAAGAAAAATCTGTAAACGTAAGTTTGGGTTTTACAGTAAAACCAACCAAAGATTTTACTTTAACTGTAGATGGATATGTGATTAAGATGAAAGATCGGGTTGTACTATCGGGGCTTTTCAGCAAAGATGACCCAACCTTGCCCATTGCATTTACTTCACAATTTCCTGCTGATGTAGCTACAGCGCAGTTTTTTGCAAATGCGGTAAACACCACCAACTATGGTTTGGATATTGTGGCAGAATACAATAAAAAATGGGGGAAAAATATGCTACGGTTTTTATTAGCAGGTAATTTTCAAAAAATAAATATTGATAAAATAAATGTGCCGGCAGCTTTAAACGGAACACAACTTAATCGCAAAACTTTTTATAGTGACCGTGAAGAAACATTCTTAAAAGCATCTGCACCAAATAGTAAAGTTTCTTTAGGTATAGACTACATTGTTGGGAAAGTAGGTTTTAGAGCACAACTTACTTCTTTTGGAAAAGTAGTATTAACAGGTTTTGGAGATGGTGAATCACCTTCGGGAGATAATCCTAACTATTCAGGAATTAATCCGCAGGTGCCGGCAGATAATGGCAGCGGCTATATTCCTGAAATATTTAATTACAACGGAAAGGTTACTACCGATTTTTCAGTTTCTTACAAATTCAGTAAAAAAATAACGCTGTTTGTTGGGGCAGATAATGTATTTAATATTCATCCAAACCTGGGTGTAAATCCTTTGGCTAAAGGCTGGTATGGAAATAATGAATCTGGTGGCCCATGGGATTCTGTTCAAATGGGATTTAATGGCAGAAGGCTTTTCTCCAAACTTTCTTTTAATTTTTAGGATAAATTATTTATAGCAAAGAGGTCAGCAATGTAAAAATTGCTGACCTCTTTTTTGCATACTATTTACACCCGTTAACCAAAAACTACCAATTGTTATTTTACTGTAATACAAAGCAATTTTATTGCTTTACAGCAAAGAATGCCAATGCGATCTACATAGCTAAACCCGTTTATTGCAGTTGAAATCATTGTAAAAGATATAACTATAAAAGCTGGATTAAACTAAGGTTTAAAAAACACTATGCTAACCATGCTATAGAATATATATAAATGGCTAGTTGTAATAACCAATTTATTAGTAAACTTTATTCGGCAGATACCTTACTGATTAATGTACTGGTGAAGATGTTTAATTGTTTCTTTTTGGGTGGTGATAATTTGGGTTACTACATCTCCAATAGAAATCATACCAACTACTTTACCATTTTCAACAACTGGTAAATGCCGGATATGTTTTTCACTCATAATTTCCATGCAACGATCCAAGTTGTCACTCGGACTAATCGTAATTGGATTAGGAGTCATAATTTCTGAAACAAGTGAATCTTGTGAGGTTTTTCCCTTTAATATAATTTTACGGGCATAATCCTTTTCAGATAAAATACCGGTTAATTTTTCATCATCAATTATTAGTAATGCACCAATATTTTTTTCGCCCATTAATTGTAAAGCCTCATACACGGTGGCATCGCTATTTACAGAAAATACTTTAAACCCTTTAGCAGCTAAAATTTTGGAAATACTCATACAACAAGATTTTTTTGTGTTAATAAAACAGATAAAGTTAAAATAAGCAACGTATAGTGTATTAAGATAACAAACAAAGTTAAAAATATGCTATTTTTTGCAAAAAAATTCAACAAAGCTTTTTTGAATAAACAGACCGATACATTACGTTGATTGCTAAACTATGCTAAGTATCTCTACAGCAGTTCCATACAGTACCTCAGCGCCCAAAGCTAAGTCCTGATAAGAGGAGTACTCCAATGGATTGTGACTGATACCATCTTTTGAGCGAACGAATATCATCCCATAATCACAGGCATAAGAAATGGCCATAGCGTCATGAAAAGGGCCGCTCATTATTTCTGGCGCTTCCAAATGCAACGCTTCGCATTGTTTGTGAATAATTTCTTTTATCCAGTTGGCACAGTAGCGGGGTTCACTTACAAAATCTTCGGCAATAGAATATTCGAGAGCGTGTTTTTTTGCAATAGCGTCAATTTTATCTCTCAATTGCTTTTCGTATTTGTTGCGGCGTTCAATATTGATATCTCTCAGGTCAATTGTAAAGCTTACCTCCTCTGCAATAATATTTCTGCTTGCCGGAAAAACATTTATGGTTGCCACAGTACCAACGGTAGGTGCACCCGGAATTTGAGTTACAATTTCATATAAAGCAATTGTTATTTCTGCTGCACCCAACAGGGCATCTTTTCTTAAGTGCATTGGAACAGAACCTGTGTGGCCAGCCATTCCTTTTAATTTAACCGTCCACCAAATTGGCCCAGAAATACCAGACACCACACCGATTGGTTTGTTACCCATATCCAATATGGGGCCTTGCTCAATATGCAATTCCAGGAAGCAAAATATGCTGCCGGGCTTGTATTCATCTGCTGCTGATTTTGTTGGATCGCATCCAAAATCAATAAGCGCCTGCCTTCTGCTGATACCGTCTTTATCTTTTCTTTCAATGTCCTCCGGATCTAGCATCCCCACTATACCTTTGGATCCGTAAAGACCCTTATTGAAGCGCCATCCTTCTTCATCAGCGAAAGAAATTACTTCGATGCTTCTTTCATGAGCGATGTTGTTTTCAGTTAATGTTTTTACTACTTCAATTGCACACAACACACCTGCAACACCATCAAAACGACCACCGTACGGCTGGCTATCTAAATGAGACCCCATCATTAATACTGGTAGTGTGGGGTTATTGCCTTTTAACCTGCCAATTAAATTTCCAAAATTGTCAATATGTGTTTTCATCCCTGCATCCTGCATCCAGGAAGCAACTAAATTAAATCCTTCTTTTTCCAATACAGTCATAGCAGGCCGGCAAGTACCCGTTTCACCAATTTTACCAATAAGGCTCATGGCTTCAAAATGTTGCTGAAGGCGGGTTGTATTGATGTACATATTTTTAAATAATTTGGTAATAAAGTTAGTGATAGATTAAAAAGTAGGTTTAAAATAATGTGTAAAATGTAATTGTTTATTTCATAGAGAATTTTATTGTTTATTGTATGTGATGACACAATTAGTGTTATGCCAACTAATAAAAAACGTTATATAAAATGGCAGTCTAATTCTATAAATTTCTTCCTGGCCAAAATATGTAGGCGTAAAGCATTACAAAAAAGTAACCTTACTACAAATGACATAAAATTAGTCTTTAAAAAAAATAAACTTCCCGTTTAAAAACTTTAATTATGTAGCAGTATTTTATAAAATGTAAGTTATCTAATTGCACCACACAAAAATTATATTAGTGTTATTTACAAAAAAGGATATTCAATATTAAATACTTACATTCATTTTATTGTTTAATTTTTAAGCAAATTCAATTAATTTATTTAACCGGCTTTTGCAATTAAAACTGTTGAGTAGCTTTTAACATTAATTATACCGCATCATCAAATAGCATGAAAAAAATATTAGTATTTATTGGGTTACTCTTTGTTACTTATACTTCAACAATAAAAATAATAACTCTGGCTGAATTACAACTAACAAAAAAAAGAGTGATGCTCCCCAATGGCTGGCAGCTATCGCCGGCAGGGCGCCATTTACCGCTGGGAGATTTACCGCTAAATATGGCAGTATCATCATCTAAAAAATTATTAGCAGTTACCAACAATGGACAAAGTGTACAAAGCATTCAACTAATTAATACAGCAACCGAAAAAATATTGGATAATATTGTAGTTGCAACAGCATGGTATGGATTAAAATTTAGTACAGATGAAAAATGGCTGTATGCAAGTGCTGGTAATGACAACCTTATTTTACGCTTTGCCATTACTAACAATAAATTGCTATTAAAAGACAGCATTGTGCTGGGTAAAAAATGGCTTCAAAAAATTTCTCCATCGGGTATTGATATTGATGATGCTGCAGGTATATTATACGTTGTAACAAAAGAAGACAATAAATTATACATGATAAACTTATCTACTAAAAAAGTTTTTCATCAAACTTTATTAGGTAAAGCAGCATATACCTGCTTATTATCTCCCGATAAAAAAGAACTATATATTTCACTTTGGGGAGGCAATAAAATTGTAGTTTTTGATACCGGAAAAAGGAAAATAACTGCCAACATTGCTGTGGGTGATAACCCTAATGAAATAATTTTAAATAAAAAAGGAAATGTACTGTATATAGCCAATGCAAACGATAACAGTGTATCTGTTGTAAACGTTCGTAAAAGAAGCGTGATGGAGGTATTAAATACGGCACTGTTTGCCCATTCCCCTATTGGATCCGCACCAAATGGACTGGCATTATCATCCAATGAGCATACCCTGTATATTGCAAATGCTGATAACAATTGCCTGGCTGTTTTTAACGTAAAAAACCAGGGTAAAAGTAACTCGAAGGGGTTTATACCAACTGGCTGGTATCCTACCAATGTAAAAGTTGTTGGTAAAAAAATATTTGTAACCAATGGCAAAGGATTTTCATCTTTTGCTAATCCAAAAGGGCCCAACCCTGCAAGCCCCGGGCAACTTGTAGAGCAGCATGTGGGTGATACGACAGTAAAAGTTGTACCAGATTTTATTGCAGGATTAATGAAAGGAACACTATCTATTATTGATGAACCAAATGAAGCTTTAATGGCCATCTACTCAAGGGCTGTATATAAAAACACCCGCTATAGAAAGCAACTTGAGTTTAGTACGGCAGGAGAAAAAGGAAACCCCATACCTATGAAAGTGGGAGCCTCATCGCCCATAAAATATGTTTTTTACATTATAAAAGAAAACCGCACTTACGACCAGGTGTTGGGAGATGTAAAAGAAGGTAATGGTGATACGAGCCTTGTTTTATTTGGTGAAAAAATTACCCCCAACCAACATAAACTTGCAAAAGAATTTGTGTTGCTGGATAATTTTTATGCAGATGGAGAAGTAAGTGCAGATGGACATAACTGGAGCACATCTGCCAATGCAACCGAATACCTCGAAAAAACCTGGGTTTCCAGCTATGGAAAAAGAGGTGGCTCTTTTGATGCAGAGGGAAGAAGTGCCATTGCCAATCCACCAAAAGGATTTATTTGGGACTATTGCAACCGTGCTGGTGTTAGTTATCGTACTTATGGCGAATTTATTGATGATGGAAAACCAAATATTCCATCTTTAAGAAATCATTTTTGTACTTACTACCCAAATTCGAGTTTTGATACAAGAGATACCACCAGGTTTTCATTTTGGAGAAAAGAATTTGACTCATTGCTGAATGTAAATCAAGTACCCCGCTTTAATTCCATTTGGTTGGGTAACGACCATACAAAAGGACTGGTATTCGGCAGCCCCACTCCTTTTGCATTTGTTGCAGATAACGACCTTGCTGTAGGCTTGTTTGTAGAACACCTTTCTAAAAGTAGTATTTGGAAAGAATGCGCCATTTTTATTGTTGAAGATGATGCACAAAATGGGCCAGATCATGTAGATGCTCATCGTACCACAGCATTTTTAGCAGGCCCATTTGTTAAACGGGGTTTTGTAGATCACAATATGTATTCTACATCATCTATGCTCCGTACCATAGAGCTAATACTTGGATTACCACCAATGAGCCAGTTTGATGCTGCCGCAACTCCCATGTGGCATTCATTTACAGCCAATGCTAACTATAAGCCATTTGCAGCATTACCCTCTACTATTAATTTGAACGATAAAAATACAGCAACCAATGCTACGGCAAGGCTAAGCAGTACGTTCGATTTTTCTGAAGAAGACAAAGTGCCAGATATAATTTTTAGCCAGGTAATATGGAAAGCCGTAAAAGGCGAGCAGGCCACTATGCCAGCACCCCGTAGAAGTGCCTTTTTAAAAACGATTGAAAATGATGATTAATTACATAAATTTTAAAACCTTACTGCAGTTGAAACCGCTGTGAAAGTTTTGCAAAAGTATTCGGAAAAACACAGAGAACTGTTTGAGGTTATGTTTTGACTAAATAAACAGCGGGTTATTTTTAACCCGGATTTTATAGTTGAAAATCTGGGTTTAATGATCATTCAACGGCCTGCCTTCTTGCTGCCACATTTTCCAGTTTACATATTCCGGTGCTACCCTTTGCTCCTCCATAGTAATACAATCTGTAACAGGACACATTAACTGGCATAAATTACAGCCCACACATTCTTCTTCTTTAATGGTGTAAGTGTTATAAGGTTTTCCATATTCCAAATTGATGGACTGGTGAGAAGTATCTTCGCAGGCGATGTAACAAAGGCCGCAGTGAATACATTTATCCTGGTTAATTTTGGCAATGTGGTGATAGTTAATATCAAGATCTTCCCAATGCGTAATTTTCTCAACGCTTTTGCCAATGAAGTCGTAAATAGTGGCATAACCTTTTTCATCCATCCAATTATTGAGGCCTTCGCACATATCTTCTACAATGCGAAAACCATGTTTCATAGCGGCTGTACACACTTGTACATTAGAGGCGCCCAATAACATAAATTCTACAGCATCCCGCCAGGTACTTACTCCACCAATGCCAGAGATGGGTACTTTAGAAGTTACTGGATCCTGGCTAATAGTTGTTAACATTTTTAAAGCAATTGGCTTTACTGCTGGTCCGCAATAACCACCAAAAACAGATTTGCCTGCTACATAAGGATTGGGAACGAGTGTATCTAAATTAATGCCTGTTATGGATTGTATGGTATTTATTAAAGACAGCGCATTGCTGCCCGCCTTTACACAGGCAACTCCGGTGGGCACCGGCGAATGCACGTTAGGCGTAAGTTTGGTTATAACCGGAATGGTAGCTTTTTCCATTACCCATTCTACCACCATTGCTGCAATTTCTGGATCTTGCCCTACTGCTGCACCCATGCCACGTTCCGTCATACCATGTGGGCAACCAAAATTGAGTTCAAAACCATGAGCGCCGGTATCTTCTACTTTTTTAATTAACTCGTGCCAGTTATTCCGGTCGTTATCTGCCATTAAAGAAACTACCATGGCCCTGTCGGGAAATAATTTGATGCACTCTGCAATTTCTTTTAAATTTATTTCCAATGGCCGATCACTGATAAGCTCAATATTATTAAAGCCCATTATTTTGCCGCCGTTAAAATTTACTGCAGAATAGCGGCTTGAAACATTTTTTACCTGACTACCCAATGTTTTCCAAACAACCCCACCCCAGCCTGCCTCAAAAGCACGAAGTACATTTATTTTTTTATCTGTTGGTGGCGCACTTGCCAGCCAGAATGGATTGGGTGATTTGATACCAAGGAAATTTGCTGATATATCTGCCATAGTTTTATTTTTCACGCCAAGAAGGTAAGAAAGCAAAGAAGCAAAGTTTTGATTTTGTTATCTTAATAGCTATTTTTTATTAGCTATGTAACCATTTTTGCGTCTTTGATTCCTTCGCATATTTGCGTGGGATGATTTATAATTTATTTACTATTCTATGAATGCCGTCTTTTATAAGATTTACATTGAAATTTACTAATAAGCCTAGCTTAATGTCTGTTAGTTTTAAATAGGTCTGAACCTGTTTATAGTGCACAGGTGCAAGCGCTTTTATTGATTTTAATTCAACAATCACCTTATTATCAATGATAACATCAGCCCTAAAACCAACTTCAAGTTTAATTTCTTCATGCACCAATGAAATTGGTTGTTGCCTGGTAAAAACAATGCCAGTCTTTGCCCACTCGTAACAAAAGATTTCTTCATAAACAGATTCAAATAAACCTGGCCCATATTTATAATGCAAGCGAAAACAAATATCAACCACCTGCTTTGCAATTTCATTTTCTGTTAACATATTCTGTATTTTTCACGCAAAGACGCCAAGTTAAAATAAGAAGCAAAGAACCTTGCTTTGCAATTTCAATTTCTGTTAGCATATTCTGTATTTTTCACGCAAAGACGCCAAGTTAAAATAAGAAGCAAAGAACCCTTCTTTCCTTCTTTGCCTTCTTTGCCGTCTTGGCGTGAAAGATACTCCGGTATCCCCTTTGCAATTACAATTTCTGTTAGCATATTCTGTAATTTTCACGCAAAGACGCCAAGTTAAAATAAGAAGCAAAGAACCTTTCTTTCCTTCTTTGCCTTCTTAGCCGTCTTGGCGTGAAAGATACTCCAGTATCCCCTTTGCACCATCTTTTCCAGCCTGCACAGCATCTACTACTTCCCTGCCTCCATTTACAGCATCGCCGCCGGCAAACACACCGGGTATGTTGGTAGCTCCGTTTTGATGCAAAGTAATTTTACCTGATTTATTATCAATAGAATAATTTTTCATTAACGATTCAAAAGGCATTTGGCCAGCCGCTTTAATGACCATATCCACTTCGAGTGTAAAAGTTTCGCCAGTATCCACCGGGCTTCTTCTACCACTTGCATCAGGTTCGCCCAACTCCATTCTACTGCACAATAAAGCTGCCACTTTTCCCCGCCCGGTTGGGTCAGCATCTTTTGCTATTACTTCTTTTGGGGCAGCCAGCCAGATTATATTGCATCCATCAAGCATGGCAATATCCAATTCAAACTGTGTACAAGGCTTTTCTTCGTTGGTTCTTCTATATAACAAAGTAACTTCTTTTGCGCCCAATCTTTTTGCTTGTGTGGCAGCATCAATGGCCGTCATACCCATTCCAATTACAGCAACCTTATCGCCTACTGCTACTTTGCTGTAGCCATCTTCCCGAATGCTATAAATAAATTGCAGTGCATCTTCCACACCTATTAAATCTTCTCCCGGAATTTCTAACTGCCTGGCTAAACCCACGCCAATAGCGATATACACGGCATCAAAATTTTTCTGTAACTCTTCCAGTGAAATATCTTTTCCGAGTGCCTTATTGTATTTTATTTCAATGCCGCCAATTCCTGTTATATAATTCACTTCCTGCTCACAAAATTGTGGAGTTACTTTATAAGCAGCAATACCATAAGTCATTAATCCACCACCCTTACTTTCTTTTTCAAAAATTGTTACATCAACCCCTTCACGACTAAGGTTGTGGGCACAGCTTAATCCTGCTGGGCCGGCACCTATCACTGCCACTTTTTTTCTGCCCTCCTGCCCTAAAGGAATATCTTTCCGTTTAAATAATTGCCAGCCTTTGTACATGGCTATTTCTGTGCTATACCGCTGTAGTTTGGCTATAGGAATTGCTTCTTCATCCATTAAATTAAACACACAGGCACCTTCACATAATTTCTCAACCGGACAAACTTTACTACAGCCTGCCCCCATAATATTGCTACTGAAAATAGTATGAGCCGAGCCTTTAATATTACCAGTTGTAATTTGTCTGATAAACTTAGGAACATCAATACTGGTAGGACAACTTTTTGTACAAGGTGCATCATAGCAAAAAAGGCAACGGTTTGCATCTACTGCTGCTGCATCATACGAGTCGAAGGGAGGATGAATATCGCTAAAATTTTTTTCGTATTGTTGTGTTGATAGTCTATTGGGCAAAAGAGGCATAGTAACTATTTTATTTTTTTGATTTGGTTATTAGTAGCAAGATTTTTCTTTTGGGATACAAACCTTTTCTCCTGTTTTTGAATCTAAAGCTTTTTTGGCATTGCCTGCAATAGTGCATCCTTCATTTGCCACTATTCGGTTAACTCAATCACCATGAAATAATTTTTGATTAGAGTTTTACAATCTCTCCATATGTCTCTGGTCGTCTGTCTCTGAAAAATTGCCATTTGCTTCTTACCTGATCTATCAAATCTAAATCAAATTCAGCAACCAGTAACTCGTCTTTATCTTCACTGGCCAATGCAAAAATTTCACCTAATGGATTTACAAAATAACTACTGCCGTAAAACTGTCCAAGGTTCCAGGGTGCCTCGGTACCTACCCGATTGATGCAGCCCATAAAATATCCATTGGCAACTGCATGTGCAGGCTGTTCCAGCTTCCATAAATATTGTGATTGGCCAACAGTGGTTGCAGATGGATTGTAAACAATTTCTGCTCCATTTAATCCCAGGCATCTTGCTCCATCCGGAAAATGGCGATCGTAACAAATATATACACCCACTTTTGCATACTTAGTTTGAAAAACCGGGTAACCAAGATTGCCCGGCTTAAAGAAAAACTTCTCCCAAAACCCACCGGTATGTGGAATGTGATTTTTGCGATATTTTCCAAGGTAGGTTCCATCGGCGTCAATAACGGCTGCAGTATTGTACAATACACCAGCTTGTTCTTTTTCATACACTGGCACAATGATAACCATGTTGAATTTTTTGGCATATACCTGCATTCGTTCTGTTGTAGGGCCCGGAACAGTTTCTGCACTGGCATACCATTTTGCATCCTGCCCGGGACAGAAATAGGGTGTATTAAAAATTTCCTGGAAGCAAAGAATTTGCACACCCTGTTTGCCAGCTTCTTCAATATAGGGTATATGCTTTTGAACCATTGCTTCTACAATTTCCGCAATGGTTCCTTCGCCTTCTGTTTTGGGAAGGCTTAATTGAATGAGACCCGATTTGATGATACGTGGCATAAACTATTTTTTTTTCACGCAAAGAAGGTAAGAGAAAAAAAGATGCAAAGAAAAAATTTGCTTCTTTGCCTTTTAGCGTCTTTGCGTGGGATCACTAAATTATTTGCTTCACTTTATTCCGTTTGATGTACGTGGCATAAACTATTTTTTTTTTCACGCAAAGAAGCTAAGAGAAAAAAAGACGCAAAGAAAAAATTTGCTTCTTTCCCTTTTAGCGTCTTTGCGTGAAATCACTAAATTATTTGCTTCTTTACCTTTTAGCGTCTTTGCGTGAAATCACTATATTATTTGCTTCTTTGCCTTTTAGCGTCTTTGCGTGAAATCACTAAATTATTTGCTTCACTTTATTCCGTTTGATAAACTTGCCATAACCTTTCTGCAACTTACATTCATTATTATCAATGGCTACTTGCCCTCTTAACAAAACCGTTTTTACTTTACCTGTAAGTTCCCACCCCTCGTAAGCACTATAGTCAACATTCATGTGATGTGTTTTTGCAGAAATTGTATGTTTTTCATTCGGGTCAATGATGATGATGTCAGCATCGCTGCCAATGGCAATCGTTCCTTTTTTTGGGAACATGCCGAAAATTTTTGCAGGATTTGTGCAGGCTACTTCCACATACTTATTGAGGGTGATTTTATTTTTCACTACGCCTTCGCTGAACAATAATTCCATCCGGTTTTCAATAGCAGGATGCCCGTTTGGTATTTTGCTAAAGTCATCTTTACCTATCAATTTTTGTTGCCACATAAAAGGGCAATGGTCGGTTGCCACTACATTCACAATGCCCTGGTTAATGCCTGCCCACAAAGTTTCCTGGTCTTTCTTTTGCCGCAATGGCGGGCTCATCACCCATTTAGCGCCATCTTCTTTTTCATACAACGTTGCATCAAGCGTTAAATATTGAATACAGGTTTCCACAAAAACTTTTTGATTTCTTCTGGTAGCGTTGCGTACTGCATTCAAGGCTCCTTCACAAGTAAGGTGTACAATATAGCCGGGGCAACCTGTGTAAGATGCCATATCTGCAAAGCGGCCACTTGCTTCCGATTCTGTTATTTCTGGCTGAGATAAATAATGATAGAGCGGTGACAGCTTTCCTTCTGCCCGGTGTTTGGCAATCAAGAAATCTATCATGTCGCCGTTGGTAGCATGTACGTTAATTAGACCGCCATGCTTTTTTACTTCTTCCATCAGGCCCACCATCTGGCTGTCGTTAATCATCAATGCACCTTTGTAGGCCATAAATGTTTTAAAAGAGGTAATGCCTTCTTCTTCAATAAAATACTGTATCTCTTTTTTTGTTTCAGGATTAAAATCTGTTACTGCCATGTGGAAGCTGTAATCGCCAACAGCATTATTATCGCTTCTTCCCTTCCATTCATCTAACGCAGACCGCAATGATTTTCCTTGCGTTTGTAAGATGAAATCAATCACCATGGTGGTGCCGCCATACAACGCGGCACGGGTGCCCGTTTCATAACTGTCGCTGCTGGAGGTACCCATGAAAGGCATGTCGAGATGTACATGTGGGTCAATACCACCTGGCATTACAAGCTTGCCTGCGGCATCAATTACCGTATCAGCTTTTACATCCAGGTTTTTACCGATGGTAGAAATAGTTTCGCCTTCTATAAAAATATCAGCAATGTAGTCGGAGTCGGCTGTTATAATGCGACCGTTTTTGATTAAGATACTCATACAATTTTTTTTTAACCGCAAAGAACACAAAGGACATACAGCGCAAAGGATGCTAAGTTTTTCTTTGTGACCTTTTTGTAAACCTTAGCGTTCTATGCAGTTTACTTATAAATTATTTACTACTCTTTTTATTCCGTCTTTTAATCTTGCTACATTAAAATTCATCAGCAATCCTACTTTAAAATTTCCCAGCTTCATATATGTAAGCACCTGTGCAAGGTGAACATCATTCAGCATTTCAACACGCTTTAATTCTACCACTAACTTTACCGAAGAACCACTTTTTTTCAACCAATAAATTTAATCTGTAACCACAATCTAATTTAACTTCTTCAAAAACCAAAGGCATGGGCTTTTCTTTTTCGACAAATAAACCAGATTTTGCAATCCTATAATACAAACATTCTTTGTAAGCACTCTCAAGTAATTCCAGGCCTAATCCGGTATGCACTTTCATTGCAATCCCAATTATCTTATATGACAACTCATTTTCAGTGATAAAGATTTTTTTAACCGCAAAGCACACAAAGGAAATACAACCCAAAGAACACTAAGTTTTCTCTGCGTTTCTTTGCGTAAACCTTAGCGCTTTTTGCGGTTAGACATCAATAAATAATAAACAACCCCACTCACCCCAAACCCAACAAACCATGCATAATTATACAAATGACTAATCCACTCCGGAAATGCAGTTGCAGCAATTACTTTTATCTGCAACAAAAAACCTGGCCCATTGGGAATTATTCCCAGCAATAATGCGCTAAGAGCTTTTAGATTAAATCCATTTGTGTAAGTATATTCACCCTGTTCCCTGTATAAATCTACTGCATTCAATTCTTTTTTCCTGATAAAAAAATAATCAACAATCATGATGCCACCAACCGGGCCAAGCAAACTTGAATAAGCAATTAACCACGTAAAAATATAGCCATTAGGATCGGCAATTAGTTTCCAGGGGAATATTAAAACTCCTATAACGCCTGTGATATAACCCCCTCTTCTGAAATTTATTTTTTGTGGAGCAAGGTTGGCAAAATCGTTGGCCGGACTTACAATATTGGCTGCGATATTGGTTGCCAATGTAGAAATGATAATGCCAACCATGGCAAATGTTACCATCAATTTACTATCGAACCTACCTGCAACTTTTACAATATCCCATTCTGTTTGTCCATAAATTATTGCCGTAGCCGAAGTAACAATTACACCTACAAAAGCAAAGAAAGTCATGGCAGGTGGCAGGCCAAAAACCTGACCGTTTACCTGCGCTTTTTGGGATTTTGCATACCTTGTAAAGTCCAGGATATTTAATGACAGGGTAGCCCAAAAACCCACCATACCAGTTAATGCAGGAAAGAAATAATGCCAGAAAGCTGCACTCGTTTCAAATTTTGAAGGCTGGCTTAAAATAGGGCCAAGGCCCTTTGCTGCAATGATAGCCCATGCTAATAAAGCCAATGCAGCTACAGGTAAAAAGAATGCTTTAAAAACCAATAATTTTTTTATACTATTTACGCCCAGGTAGATAATGAACATATTTAGTGCCCAAAAAATGAGGAAGCAAATCATAGGCAAGGCCTGCGGAAACAGTGAACTGCTGTCGATTTCAGCCAAAGAAGGATTCCATGCACGTAAAATATTGTAAAGAGAAGCTCCTCCAATCCATGTTTGAATACCAAACCAACCACAGGCAACAATTGCCCTGAGCATAGCAGGAATATTAGCCCCTTTGGTACCAAAACTTGCTCTTACAAAAACAGGAAATGGAATACCATATTTGGCACCGGCATGGCCGTTTAAAATCATTGGTACCAATACAATGCAATTGCCAATAAAAATTGTAAGGATAGCCTGCCACCAATTCATCCCTCCCCCAATTAAAGAACTTGCAAGCATATAAGTTGGAATACATAAGCTCATACTTATCCATAGTGCAGCATAATTCCAGGTACCCCAGGTTCTTTTATTTTGAGGAATAGCAGCAAGGTCTTCATTGATAAGTGAAGATGATGCAGTGTTTTGGTTGTTAGTCATAAGTTATTAAAAGCACCATTCTATTAATTACTGAAAAGTGCAACAAGTACAATTTAATTATTTTTTTAACTAACGCAGCATAAAGAAGTAAAATAAATTTCTGCTACAAGGTTTTGAAATTATAATTTATCCCAATTGTTTAAGTTGAATTTATTATAAAGGGTTATACATACAATAAATTTAAGCGGTGCAGATAGCATTTTGGCTGATAAAAAGGTAACCTATTTTATCAGTCAAAAAATTATTCTTTAAGCTTTGTGTTTAAAGTAGCTTACGGCAATAACAGCACTTCAATTACAAAATCCATATCTGAATAAATTTGAAATATAGGTCTCAAATTTTCGAATACAACTCAGTTGCAGTATCAAATCAATCTTGTAGAAGCAATTGCTATTTAATAATGGTTACATAACCGGTAATTGGCTTACGCCCGCTACCAGGCTCTATAACATAATAATAAGTGCCAAATGGAATAGGCTTTCCGTTGTAAGTACCATCCCAACCCGGTGCCTTATAACCTTTAGATTCAAACACTGGCTGCCCATTACGATTAAATACCTGTATTTTACAATTTGGGTACACATCAAGGTATTGTATGGTCCAGTTTTCGTTAATACCATCGCCATTGGGGGTAAACGTATTTGGTATTACAGGAGCTTTTAATAATGCCACTTTTACATCATCAGTAATACGACAGCCACCTGCTGCTGTTACCGTAAGCAGGTAAGTAATTTCATCAACATTTAACCCCTTAACAGTAGGTTTTAAAATAGTAGTGCCACTTATAAATTGGTTAGGAGTCCATAAATAATTTAGACTATTTCCACTAGCTTCTGCTGCAATAATAATTTCGCCCCCTTCTAATAAAACCCTGTCTGGCCCGGCATTTACTACAGGATAAGCATACACTGTAAAGGGTTTACTAACAGTGTCTTTACAGCCAAAACTATTTTCTATCTGCAACTCAATAGTAAACACACGAGCCTGGCTGTATGTTTGGGCTACTGGTAACTGTTGGGTAGAAGACTGTCCGTTATCAAATTTCCACAACCACTTATTTACCACACCATTTGCACCAGTACTATTATCGCTAAAGCGAACAAATTGGTTTTGACAAAGACTTGTGCTATCTGATACAAACCCTGCAGTTGGCTGCGGATGTATTGTATTTACTGCAATAGTTGTTGTTTGTACGCATCCTGCGCCACTTGTAACCTGTAAGCTAACATTGTAAGTTCTTACTGATGTGAACCGATGTGTAGGATTTTTTGTAACGGCCATGTTGTTTCCACTCAGGGGATCATCAAAATTCCAGCGGTAAGTAAAGGCATTTTGCGTACCATCTGCTATGGTAGAAGTATCTGTAAATATTGCTGTAGCATCTGGCAAGCAAATACTTGCAGGAAACCTGAAACCAGGAACTGGTAATGGATTGATCAATACATTTTTTTGTACAGATACCTTGCAACCATTGCTGCTTGTGATAGTAAGCGTAACAGGATAATTACCTGTAGCAGCAAAAATATGCGTAGCAGCAACTCCTGAATTATTTACTACTACAGGTGAGCCATCGCCAAAATTCCAACTCCATAAAGCGATACTACCACTTGCCGCTGCAATAGTGGAAGAATCAGTAAAACGAATCAATTTTGTTTCGCAGACTGGCGAGCTGATACCAAAATTAGTATTAGCAGGTGCCAGTATAGTTATATTTTGAAAAGCACTGTCTACACAGCCAAAGGTAGAAGTAAACGTATATTTAATTCGGTGAGTACCAACTCCAACTATTGACGGTATAAATAATCCGGCGGCATTAATACCCGTACCAGAATATACACCCATGCCGGGTACTCCACCAACTTCGGAGGCCTGTGTAACCTGAAAATTTAACGCATCTAAACATACAGTTGGAATAGCATTAAATTGAACTTTTGGCATTGCATAAACAGTTACCTGCTGTATCTTTTCATCCTGACAAGTAGCGCCGGAAAAAGCCACGTAGCGGATGCTAAACTGTTTAGACAGCGGAGATTGAAAACTGGCGTAACGATGTTTATACCTTTTGCCTACAGCCGGTAAATCATCTGTTTCTACCACAGCAGGTGCATTTACATTATCCCAATAAATGAGTACTTTGGTTACATTGCCAAAGTTTACGGTAGATGAATCTTGTATAGAAATTGAGTCGGAGGCACAGTAACCTGAAAGATTTTGTATTTTAAAAGATGCTGCCGGTCTATCTCCATTTACGGTAAAAGATTGCAATAATGAATCAATACAACCATTGTTACTGGTTAAAACAAGCCTGGCAATGTAAGTGCCGATAGCATTGTATCGATGCGTAGGATTTTTTATTGCTGATACATTATTAACCGGGCCGGAAGAAGGATCGCCAAAACTCCAGGACCAGGTTGCAATATTGCCAGAAGCAATGGAGGAAGTATCAATAAAACTAGCTGAGGCATCGCTCAGGCAAACCTCTGGCGAAATAAAGCCCGGTTTTGGTAATGGACTAACAATAATATTTTTTGTACTGCTGGTAGTATTTACGCAACCCTTATCTGTTTCTACAGAAAGTTTTACAGGATAAGTACCTGCAGCAGCATATAGATATTGAAATGCAGCACCGTTGGTAATAACTGAATCCGGGTTTCCATTACCAAAATTCCATGTCCATTTTGTAATACTACCGGTAGCTGTGGTAGCATTTTGCGTTAGGGTAATATTGTTTTTTTGGCAGGTTGGTGTGGTAAATAAAAACACCGGCAAAGGCAGAGGATGAATAATTACCTGTTTGGTAATAGTATCACTCACACAACCTTTATCAGACAAAACAAAATGCTTTACTAAAAAAGTATCTGCCATGTTGTAAGTATAACTAAGATTTTGACCACCCGTTGTTGTACCATCGCCCAAATGCCAAAACCAACTACTCACCGGGCTTCCCTGCCCATTACTGGTACTGGAAAAGATAGTAGCTATATTCAAACAATTTTCTGCATTAACAGTAAAATCTGCCTTGGGTTTAGGGTAGATATTTTTTAAAACTTTTGTTGTATCGCCTTTACAACCCGAAGTATTTGTTACCTGCAACTGAACACTAAAAGGTCCGGTACTGCTGTACAAATGGGTTGGATTTTGCAATACAGCGGTATCCCTTGCACCACTGGACGGCTCCCC
>JBBQTZ010000037.1:0-26913 GCA_038234405.1 Chitinophagales bacterium | reverse complement strand
AGTAGGTTCTTCATATTCCAATATTTCTAAATCCTTGTATAGTTTTTTCAGTTCCTTCCATTCATTGATAGGGATGTAAACACCGGTGGTTTTACCCCTTCCGTCTTGTATCACTTGAAGTCTCATTGTAATAAATTTATTATCGTAATTTTTTTTAAATGGCTTTATATTTTGCAGCCTTGATCAGGTTATCCAGGGCATAAAAAATATTTGCCTTATCTTCCAGCGGCAGTTTCTCTATATCCTTTAAGCCCTGTATTGTTTTTTTATCTACCACTTTTAAATCGCCATTGCCTACCAGGTAATCCAATAACACGGCCAGGGCATCCGCTAATTTTTTAGCTGTCTCAATAAAAGGCTTCATCTCATCTCTTTCATACTTGCCGATAATATCCCCGTTAATGCCAGATTGCTTTCCCGGTTCGGCCTTTGAGAGTTTTTTTCTTTGCGGCAGAAGCTAATCTAATGCTCAAAAGTCATCATAATTGTTCGGTTTGTAGTATAGAATACTGTTGATGTTACAAAAGTAGCGGAATTATTGTTCAGATACAATTTGATTGGTTCTTGTTTTGTTCGGTAGGATACTATCCCTTTATGAAGGATTGTTCAGAAATATAAACTAAAAAATATTTTTTCAGGATGGAAATAACAGCTATCAAACAACAGCTTACCCTATCAGCCATATTGAGTTATTACGATCTGAAACCAGATAAAAACTTACGGTTGCATTGTCCGTACCATGAAGATAAAACCCCAGCCTGCAGGTGTACTACAAAACGCATACAGTGTATTGCTTCAGCAGCAACTGCAAAACCCACGGCAAGAGCATGGACATTATAGATTTTGTAATGCACAAAGAGAATACAGAAAAGCACAACGCTTTATTGAAGTGTGCCGAAATCGTCCACTACTACGAGGGCAAAATAAGCCACCACCCCAACAGGCGCAGGAGTGGTTGGGAGCCCGAAAAGCGAGTAGGCGCAGGAATGAGGCGATGGCAATGTGTGTAGGTTTCCAGTGCCGGGCGTTTACTAAGGCTTGCCATAGAAAGATAAGGCCGAAGCCCACTGCTTGCCATTGATATTTAGGCAGGGCAGGAAAGGAAAGGTGGGAAAGCATATTAACAGGCGCAGGAGTGAAACAAATTAGGCGCAGGTCTCTACAGGTGGGCACAGGTCTCTCAACCTGTTACCAACCGTCATTAATGCAATGAGTTAATTGATAAATAAGAATTGTAGTGTTGTTAAAATAAAAGGGATGAGTACAAAATACAAATTTATTGATAAGCAGTTTATGAGGGGTGCGCCTACTATTTATTAAATGGCGGTTAAAAATTTTAAATATTGAATTTTAGATAAAAATGCATTTTGCTTACTGTTTGCAATAGTCAACTCTATTTTACGATTGCGTCGCACCAAATCATGTTTTTTTATTGCTGACAATAATCATAGGTAAATATGTCCAATCTCACCTCTATTTTCTGCACCTTCTGATAGCTTCGTTAAAAATATGCTACCATGGAAAAACACGATTTGATACATGAATTCCCAACTTATCGGGATAAAATAAACGAAATGAGAACAGGAAGTAACCGCTTTAGAAAACTCTATGATGAATACCAGTATGCCGATCTTCAAATTCATAGGATAGAGGAAGGGGAAACGCCCACTACTGATGATCATTTGAATGAGTTAAAGCTTAAAAGAGTACAACTTAAGGATAGTTTATACAAAATGCTGCTGCAATAAAACGCCTGGTATTTTTTACAGAACTTAGTTTGTATTAAAATTTCCAAATTAATTTCTCATCTTTTACAATGTTGGATTTTCCATCTGGCAAATTAAGTATGGTGGTTATTCTGGCAGATTTGTCAGTTTCCCAGGTAAGTTGTTTTGTGTAAGATTGGTTGTTTAGCATTACCTGCTTTACCATATATACCTTACGCACCTGTCCGGTTTGAGGTGTTATATACACATCCCAATGGCGCAGGCTGATGCTGTTGGGCAATTTTTTTTTTGGCTTGTATGTAAAGGTTATTGCATCGGTACTCTGGTCATTAAATTTAGATGCTGTAAAATATGGCAACATATTGCTGCTGTTGATTTCTATGCTTGTAAAATCATTCAAAAAAGCTTGTATGTTTTCTTTTTTTACCCAGTTGGAATCAACTTTTTTTTGTTGGGTAATAATTAGCAAAGGTGTTACCTGTAAAGAATCAAACTGAAGCAGTTGTCCTTTTATAAAAGAAGTAACAGGAAAAAAAAGTACCTGTGTTGTATCTGATGAAGTTTGAGTTGATTGCTCTTTTTTATTACTGCTGCATCCGCTAAATAATACCAAAACCAATAGGTAAAATAGAATATTTTTCATGCTTCAAAAGTAGATGGAAACTTGTGTACTACAAAAACGGCAGTTTTATATCATAAAAAAACACTGCATGTTTGAAGCAGTGGTTTTTTAATAATTGCTCTTTGTAGCTTTATAATTATTTGATAGAATTAAGATTTACTGGTAGAGTTTACAGCTTTTTACTTACACCAATTTTTAGCCCGTAACTAATTATTCTTTCTTCTATAGAAAACTGTTTGCTATTGGTAGAAAATAATTGTTTTCTAAACTGTGGCCCAATCTGCCAGGTAAGTCCTGCAACAGTTTTAAAGGAAATATAGGTTTCAAAACCGGCATTCATATTAAAGTGATTTAACATGTTGTTTTCTTTTACGTAATTTCTTCTGTCTGTACTAATCAGGTACGAGCTGCCTGCAAATACAATAGTTGGTTGAATAGTAGCACCTGCATACCACTCAACATTATCAATGCCAGCCAACTTAATACTAGTACCAATTGGTAATGATAATTGATAAGTTTGATTGTGAAGTGTTTGCGGATTAAGGCCAATAATATTTGAATAGGGCGTTGATTTTGATAATTCGTAAACCTGTCCGGTGCTCTCATTATTCATTACCAGTGAAGTTGCACTTGGGTGAGCATTACCAAAAGCGCCAATATTATACCTTGTATAGTTCAACTGTATTCCGGCACTTACTTTTATTCCATTAAAAATTGGAAATTGTAAACCAATACCAGCTTCTAAACCTAAAGATGGAGTTTGATTTACTACACTATTGATAGATGTATTATTAAGGGCAGTGGCCAATGCATTGCTGCCTATATTTTTACCAATTGTATTATTATGTAGGTTCCTGTAAATAACTGATGGCGTAAAATGAGCCTGCCAAGCCAGTTTACCTTTCCATTTTTTTGGCGTTTGCCTGTTGTAAAAAGCATAGTTTTCTATCCATTGTTTATCTGTAACATTGGTTGCAATAGGTATCTGGCTCAAGGTAGCAGCATTGATAAGGTGTTCATTTAAAAAACTTTCATCAGCAATATTTATAGCTATTACATTTGGCCCGGCATTGTTTTTTTGTTGATCGGTATAAATTTTTTGAAGTATTGCAGTGTTAGTATTTTCAGTTAGCTCTATATTTTGGGTAGGTGAAATAGCTTTAATTTCAACCGTGTTGCTTACTAATGCTTCGCTTTCAACCACAGCTATTGCTTCATAGTTAGCTGTAATGTTGGTTGACGGAGTTATTGACTTAACAGACTTTTTGTGAGTAGCTACAGTATTTTTTATATTATTTACAATTAATAGTTTTTCATTTGGTAATAACGAATTTGCTTCTTTAACAACAGTTGAATTCTTTTTTGGCGAGAAGATTATGTTGCTTTTGTCAACAAATTTTGCAGTACTGGCAGTGTTATTTTGTTGATCTGTTTTTTCTGTATACTGATAAGATAAAGTATTGATTGGTTTAAAATTTTCCAGGTGGTTGATGAGCGGTTTGTTGTCGCTTTTTGCAATACTGCTATTTTCAATCGTTACTTTATTGGTTTTTGTATTTAAGTAGCCAATCATTAGTAATGCGGAGAGCAATACTATACACATTGATATAGATGGCCATTTGCGGCTGGGATGAAAATTGTTGTAAATACTGTACCAAACTTTTTTTGATGGGTACATTTTAAATTCATCGGACTGCTGTTGTATAAATTTTTCAAAGCTCTCCATATTCTGGTGATTTTCCATTTTCTCAAGCGTTCGTTTGGTTCTGGTTCGTTTGGTTCCAGTTAATTTGGTAAAGCTGTTTTTGGTAATTATTTTGCCGAAACTATTTGAGCTATTTTTGTTTTTTGTTTTTGTATTATGTTCTTTTTAATCAATATTTCTTCTAACATAGCCTTTGCCCTTGTGTATTGGGAGCGGCTTGTACTTTCTTCAATATCAAGCATATTGCTTATTTCTCTGTGCGAATACCCCTCTATTGCGTAAAGGTTTAATACTGTTTTATAACCCAAAGGCAACAAGCGAATACATTCTACCACTTCTTTCGCCTGTATTACAGATGGAATACTTTCTTCCTTTATACTTACACCACTAGCCTGCAAAATATCTACACAATCAGTAAATTTTTTATTTTTTTTAAGTATGTTGATACAAGTGTGTACTATAATACGACGTATCCATCCTTCTAAAGCCCCTTCATTTCTATACTGGTGCATTTGAGAAAATACTTTAATAAAGCCATCCTGTAGCATATCTTCAGCATCTTCCCTGTTTTTGGCAAAACGATAACATACACCTAACATGCGGGGGCTAAATCGACTGTATAAAGCATCTTGTGATGCTGCATCATTTTTAAGACACCCGTCCAGCATAAACTCATCTGTCATATTGTGATTGATTTTACACCATAAATATAGACAAATTTTTTTCGAATATGCTGCATTTAAAAAATTGTACCAGTTAAAATAGCATTTTTGAATGTGAGCATTATTAAAAGTAGCCAGGGCATTAACCCTCGCATTTACTATTTAAAATCTTTTACGGCGGCTTACCATATCATGCGGAACATAACCGCTAAGCGTAGCAGCGCATTTTTTTTATTAAAAAGATCAATTTTTCTGTAGCAAAAATTACAGGCAGCCCGTGCTTTTATTAAATCCCTTTACAACTAATTAATTGCAACAGCAGGGTACAAAAGCTGCCTGGCTTACTGCTAAACCAGGTATTTTAAAAAAGTGCAGCCAAAGTAAGTTACCAGGCCGCATTCAATTATTTTAATACCGTTTACCAGGTGGTTCTTATGGTTAAAAAGAAATTTCTGCCACCCGCAGAAAAGCCTGAAGCAAAATAGCGATAGTTGCGGTCAAGTATATTTTCAACACCGGCCTGTACCAGAATATTTTTTGTAATTTGACAATTACCCCGGCAGTTTACAATTAACCAGGCCGGAAATCCATCTGCTGTAGCATATTGTGCATTATCTTCTCCTGCCACGTTCATTTGGTTTAAACGCTTCCAACCATTATACAAAACAGCTAGTTCAGTACTAAATTTGTTTTGCTGGTAGTTAAAACTTGTTTTACCTACCATTGGTGGTATATGATCTAACGGAACACTTGCTACATTTCTGCTTACCATTAAATAGGTTCCATTAGTTTGTTTTTCAAATACATTGGTAGGTTGTAAAGGGTTTGTTTTAAACCTGCCATGTGTATAAGTAACAGTGCTTACAAGGGTGAAGTTGTTTGTTATTGCTGCATTAAGCCCGGCAGTAAAGCCATATAAATTTGCTTTACCGGTATTTTGACTTGCTACAACCTGGCTTTTTATGCCATTATACATAATAGAATCTTGCCCGTTTAAAGTAAATGGAGCCTTTACAATGGCGTTTTGAAAAAGGGTATAAAAACCAGTAAAGTCAATAATTAATTGGTCTGTTATTTTATGTTGAACACTTACATCAATATTATAAGTGTATTCTGGTTTTAAGTTGGCATTGGGTATTACTACTTGTTTGGCAGCCGTATTTGATTCAAATATTTTGGTTAGGTCATCAATATTGGGTGCCCTAAAGCCCGATGATATAGTAGCCCTAAAAATGGTATTTTTAAATGCGCTGTAAACAAGCCCAATATTGCCTGTAACCACAACATTGTTTTGTGTAACAGCCGTGTCTGGTAATCTAAAAAATGAATTATCATTTATATTACTTTTTAAGTGAACTGCTTGCAGGCGAATGCCATCATTTAATACCAGCTTTTTATTGCTAAATTTATAAACATGCTGTGCAAATACCCCAAAATTATTCATAATGTTTGTTCCATCAGGATAGCGTGTGTCTAGTTTAGATAACGTACCGGTTAATAAATTTTTTCTATTTGCAATGGAATTTACATCGTTTAGCTGCATATCAAAGCCAACAGTAATTTCATTATTATCCTTAATTTTTCTGGCACTGATGGTGGCACCAAATACGTTTACTTTTTCTATCCTGCTATCAAACCGGTCAAACCTGCCATACTCCCTTGTTTGCCTGCTTTCTTCAATGTTTTGATAACTAATATTTCCTTTCAATTCATCAAAAAGCCATATTTTTTTCACATTTATTTCGTACGCAGTTAACAATCTTTTTTGGGGGCCATAAAACCATTCAGCAAAGCGTAATCTGCCATTTTTTATATCCTGCAACCTATCGTAGCGGGGTACATTGTTGGTGTTGGAAAATTGAAAATTTAAAGAATGGGTTATTCTGTCATTTTGTTTAAATAAAAGTTTTTGTGTAATGTCCCATTGTTTGTATCCCGAAAATTTCTGTAATAGATTATTGTTGTTGGCAATTATCCTGTCTGTGTTATTGCTGGTTTGTACAAATGAATCTCTTTTGCCAAATCCTGGATATTTATCTGGATAGTTACTGCCCATTTTCATATCGCCAAAATCACTGAAAGTATAGCTTTGCAGCCATGCAATTTTTTTACCACCAAGGCTTATATCAGCATGTAAAGTTTTTTCATTGTTAACACTGCTATACCTGGCAAAGGTTGTACCGGTACTAAGTAGTTTTTTACTGGCAGATAGTACCGGCGACTTAGTTATTAATTGTATTGCACCGCCCAAAGCATCTCCACCATAAATGGTGGATGAGGGGCCGTACATTACCTCTACACGGCTAAGCATATTTTGATCTGTAGTAATCAGGTTTTGTAAATGGCCGCTCCGGTATATAGCATTGTTCATTCGTACACCATCAATAACAAGTAATATTCTGCTGGCCTCAAAGCCACGTAACACTGCGCTACTTCCTCCTTGCTGACTTTTTTGTACAAATATTTTCCCTGTATTTATCAGAAGGTCGCCGGTGTTTTGTGCATTGGTTTGTGCAATTGTTTGTGCATTAATTACATCAATGCTTTGTGCTATATTTTTTTTCTTTTCTGAAAAATTATTAGCTGATATAACTATTTCATCCATAGTTATATTTTTTGAACTACTGTCGTTAATAGCTCTGCTTATTTGTGCATGGGCAGCAGGTAACAGCATGCAGGATAACACTGCTAAATAAAGATGTTTCATTTAGTTAGTTTTTGGGTATAGGTATGCCAATAAAAGCAGTACCCACTTATTAAACCCTGTTGTAAAATGTGGGTTAAAAATTACTGAAAATAGTAGAATGGCGATTGTAATTATGTAGTATTTATAGAGCTATGGAGTTAAGCTAAAATTGCACTATTTACTAATTATAATCGTTGTAAGCTAACTAAATGCTTTTGGGGGAGGAGTAGTAATGGGGTAGCTTTTTTGTATGCAAATCTCTTTGTAGTTAATTATACTTTTTTGAATGGTACAACTATATTTTTCAGGAATTTTAATGGTAGCTGTCTCAAAAAAAACTGGCGCAAATATTGATTTCAGAATACAATTTTGCAATGGTGAGGAGGAGCTTTTTAAAGGATATAGCAGGTGAGCAAATGTTTGTTTCAATGCATCTTCTTCCTCATCAAAAATGCCAGTTACTTCAATATAATTATTCTTTATTTTAAAATTTTTTACATCAAACATTTTACCTCTTACAAGTAACTCTTTTCCTTCTTTAACCCAACTAATATCCTGTAAAGGAAACTGATAATTTTTTTGTGCGCCCTTTTCAAGTTTTTCAAACATTTGATGGGCTATTATTTCCTGTTTTATTAAAAATCCAATTGTTAAGCATAATGGTATAGCCATTATGCTTAACAGTGTAAAAACACCCCAAAAAATACGATTTTGTTTCATGTATAAGATAAACCGATACTATTTTTTTCTTTTTAAACTATCTGCCGGGTATTTTGCTTTCATACTGCGTTGTTGTTCATTTGCCCAGTTTGTAAGAGTAGAACTTTGTTCTTTACTTAGTTTTGCATTTCTATGTAGTAAGGTATAAGAAGAAAGTGGCATTTCTTCCTCTTTAACCTGTTCAATAATTTCTTCAAATTTTTTGTATTGCCTTCTTGGACTGTATTTTGCAAACTCATTAAAATTCACTTCTTTTCTAGCTTCATCCACATGATCTTGCAGCCACCATGCTGCTGGTTGTATGGCAGCATACCATGGGTAGCTGGTATTGTTACTATGGCAATCGTAACAACTTGTTTTTAAAATTGAATGAACGCTGTCTGGTACAGAAAATACTGTGCTGATATCATTTATTGTAGCTGCCGAAGCAGTATTTATATTTTTTTCCGGACGAAAAAACTGTAGCGCAATAAATGCTACCAGTAATACAATAAAGATTTTTTTTAGCATGTTTTTTTTTTAAGGTTGATTGACGTGGTTAGTATTGAAAAGCTTACATAAAAGGGCAATGAAACTAATTAAGAAATCAACACATCGCCTGTCATTTCCTTTGGTATTGGCAGGCCCATAATAGTTAATATGCTAGGGGCAATATCTCCTAGTTTGCCAGATTTTAATGTACCATGCCATTGGTTGTCTATTACAAATAAAGGCACTGGATTAAGCGAATGTGCAGTGTTTGGGCTACCATCTTCATTTATTTCATAATCTGCATTGCCATGGTCGGCTGTAAGAAAAATAGCATAGTCACTTTTTAACGCAGCGGTCACTACTTTTTCTACACATTTATCAACTGTTTCTACTGCTTTAATTACTGCTTCCCAAATACCTGTATGGCCTACCATATCTGCATTAGCAAAATTTAAGCAAATGAAGTCCGCAGATTTTAACTCTATTTCGGGCACAATTGCTGCTACAAGATCGTAAGCACTCATTTCTGGTTGTAAATCGTACGTAGCAACTTTTGGAGATGATTTCATAATTCTTCTCTCACCAGTAAACGGCACTTCTCTTCCGCCACTAAAAAAGAAAGATACATGGGGGTATTTTTCTGTTTCTGCAATACGTATTTGCGTTTTGTTGTTTTGTTCCAGTATTTCGCCCAGGGTGTTTTTAAGATCATCATTTTCAAACATTACCTGCACACCTTTAAAACTTTGGTCATACTGAGTCATTGTGGTGTAATGCAGATTTAATTTCTTCATCTCAAAGTCTTGCCTGTCAGTTTGGGTAAGTACATCTGTAATTTCCCTGCAGCGGTCTGTACGAAAATTGAAGCTAATAACCACATCTCCATTTTCAATTTTTGTATTGGGGATAGTAGCGTTGATAATAGGCTTTATAAATTCGTCTGTTAGGCCGGCGTCATAAGATTGCTTCAAAGCTGCAAGCATATCAATGCTAGCAGTGCCTTTTGCGTTTACCAGGGCATCATAAGCCAGTTTTACTCTTTCCCAACGTTTATCCCTATCCATTGCATAATACCTACCGGTAATTGTTGCAATAGTACCTGTACTTTTATCTAAATGCTGCTGAAGTTCTGTTAAAAAACCTAGTCCGCTTTTGGGGTCGGTATCTCTTCCATCCGTAAAGGCATGTATAAGCACATTGGATAATCCCTTATCAGCACAAAGCGTAGTAAAGGCTTTTACATGGTTAATATGAGAATGAACACCTCCATTGCTTACAAGCCCTATCAGGTGCAGGGTTTTGTTGTTGACTTTTGCAAAATCAATAGCATTGTTAAGGGCAGTATTTTGTTGAAATTCGCCTGACTTTATGGCAACATTGATGCGTTGTAACTCCTGATAAACAATTCTGCCTGCACCTAAATTAAGATGCCCAACTTCACTATTGCCCATTTGCCCATCTGGTAAGCCTACTTGCTCGCCACAGGTTATTAAAGTACTAGTAGGATATTTGCTATAAAGGGAGGTTACAAATGGTACATTGGCATTTTGTATTGCATCGCTACTTTTAATTTTACCTAATCCCCAACCATCCATGATGATGAGTATTGCTCTTTTATTATTCATGCTTCAAAGCTACCTACTTTGCAGCTTTTTAAAAAAGGATATTGTCTATTTATTACAATATTTAAGGCCTCAATGCACAATAATAACTCGTATTGGCATGTTTTTAGCAAATACATTACGTGTAACCTGTTAAATAGCAACGCAACACTTTGGCAGTTAATTTTTTAATAGCTGTTTCTTTGTAAGCAATGCTTATTTTTATTGCTGCGAGAGTAAAATGGGTGCATCTCAAATTGACGCAGCGCTAGTGGTTAATTATAACATCAATTACTACTTAGCCCCGGTAGGTGAGGATACTAACAAGGTACTAGACTTTATAGGTGTCCCCACCGAGTAAAATCGGAAGCAACAATTTGAATGCATCGGGTAAAATGCTTACTTCTAATTAAATGAAAACGCTTACTGGTAGTTTTATTTATTATCAGAACTTATAAAATAATACAAATGAAATATTTTTTAACATTGGCTGTTTTAACGATTCATTTTACTTCTTTTAGCCAAAAGATTGGTATTAATGATGTGCTAGGTGCAATAAAAACGGGTAATGCGTCCCTTATGGCCAAATATTTTGATAATAGCGTTGAAATTAGTTTGCCTGAAAAAAGCAGTAGTTTTAGCAAAAGCCAGGCAGAACTTGTGCTGAAAGATTTTTTTGGTAATTATCCGGTTAAAAATTTTGAAATCATTCATAAAGGTGAAAATGCAGGATCTGAGTACTGCATAGGTACGCTCGTTACTAAAAATGGCTCTTTTAGAACTACCATTTTTATGAAACAAAAAGTTGATGGACAAGTTTTGCAAGAATTGCGATTTGAAAACAGGTAGCCAATCCAATAAAATCTCTTAATTATCCCGGCTTTGTTCGCTAATATTTTTTATTTTTTAGATTTGCCAATCATGACGTACGAAGCGCAACTACTGCATTTAATTAAAAATGCCCTGGCAGAAGATTTTGGAGATGGTGATCATTCAACATTGTCCAGCATTGATGCTACTGCAAGGGGTAAAGCAATTTTAAAAATTAAAGACACTGGAATATTGGCTGGCGTGGCAGTTGCAGAAGCTATATTTAGGTACATAGAGCCTGGTACTATTTTTACTACATTTAAAAGTGATGGTGATGCCATGGTTTTTGGTGAAATTGCTTTTGAAGTTACGGCATTGGTACACACTATACTGCAATGCGAAAGATTGGTGTTGAATACCATGCAAAGAATGAGTGGTATTGCTACGCTTACTCATACTTATGTAGGCAAGTTAAAGCCCTATACAACCAAACTGTTAGATACCAGGAAAACTACACCCAACTTTAGATTGCTTGAAAAAGAAGCTGTTAAAATAGGGGGCGGTACTAATCATCGGTTTGGTTTGTTTGATATGATAATGTTAAAGGATAACCACATTGATTATTGTGGCGGAATTGAGCAGGCAATAGAAAAGGCTTATAATTATGTACAAGCTTGTAAACCAGGCTTAAAAATAGAGGTTGAAACCAGGAATTTAGAGGATGTAAAAAAAGTGATGTTAACCGGAAAAGTAGATGTTATTATGCTGGATAATTTTACCCCACAACAAATTGCAGAAGCTCTTATACTAATTGATGGTAAATACCAAACAGAGGCAAGCGGGGGCATAAATCTACAAAATATAGAAAATTATGCAGCTACCGGTGTAAACTTTATTTCGAGCGGGGCGGTTATTCACCAGGCAAGAAGTTTGGATTTGAGTTTAAAAGCAGTACCATTAAAACTTAATTAGTAGTAATACAATAGCCATGTCAAAACAAAAAATCACTTCACCTGGAGGGCTTGTATATTCCACCGATCCAAGCTTTAAATTGGAGGTAAATGAACCGGAATTGCAGGAAACAATTTTGCCCAATCAACAAAAATTACGCATTATTTTAGATAAAAAGCAAAGGGCGGGCAAGGCAGTTACTTTAATTACAGGTTTTATTGGTTTGGATGCAGATAGAGAAACTTTGGGCAAAAAATTAAAAACATTTTGTGGAACCGGCGGAGCTGTTAAAGAGGGAGAAATAATTATTCAAGGCGATAACAAGGATAAAGTATTGCATTGGCTATTAAAAAATGGTTATAGCTCTTCAAAAAAGGCATAGTATTTTTTAATTGATAGAGCAAAATTATGAATGATTAAAAAATTCGTTTACGGCAATTGGAGTCTAGTAATTCATCAAAAAGACTATTCCTGCAATTTTACAGCGTTTAAATTTGTAGTGAATTATCAATAAATTATACTTATTAATGCTTGTTTTTGCAGAAGTATCATGTTTTTTAACGTTTATACCAATACAAGGCAATTTGCTTTGTACCATTGCCATAATTTTATTTACTTCCAAATAAACACAAGCTGTCAACCTTTTAGCTACATTTACGTTGTTTAAAATATTATGATGATTTCAAAAATTTCAGAAGGTGTTACTATATCTGTCGAAACTTTTTACCAGCCAGAATACAGTAACCCCTATAACAATGAATTCATGTTCGCTTACCGGATTACTATAGATAATAGTAACAGTTTTCCTATAAGATTACTTAAACGGCACTGGCATATTTTTGATGCTACCGGTAATAGGAGAGAGGTAGAAGGTGAAGGTGTAATTGGTGTTCAACCTCAAATTAACCCAGGATCAAAGTATCAATATATTAGCGGCTGTAATTTAAAAACGGAAATGGGTAAAATGCATGGAACTTATTTAATGGAAAATGTAAATAATAATAGCAGGTTCGATGTACAGATACCAGCTTTTGAAATGATGGTTCCTTTTAAAATGAATTAGTCTGATATTTACTACTTAACTTCCTTGATTTAACAAAAGATTAAATTTAAACTACTACAAACATATCCAACATTCTATCATGCCTAAAGTAACTTTCGACAACCGGGATAACCTATTCTACCAAAACCTTAAGGTTGCTGTTGATAATTATTTCGAAAATAATAAAATCAGGAAAACCGGCGATTGGCGTTTGTTCAGTAAAACTATCATTCTTCTTTGTAGCGCAGTGGCCATTTATTCAGCATTAATTTTTTTGAATCTTAATACTTTTTCTGCAATATTGCTTGCTGCTTTAATGGGTTTTACAATGGCAAGTATTGGGTTTAGCGTTATGCATGATGCCAATCATGGTAGTTACAGCACTTTACAATGGTTTAATGATGCACTTGGATTAACAGCCAATGCTATGGGCGCAAGTGCATTTTTTTGGAAACAAAAGCACAATATTATACATCATACTTATACCAATGTAGATGGGATAGATGATGATATCGCCAAAAGCCCTATTATTCGCCAATGCGAAACCCAACGTTGGGTGCCGGCACATAAGGTACAGCATCTATATTTGTTGCCAATTTATGCTTTGAGTTCTATTTTTTGGGTTTTCATCATGGATTTTACCAAGTATTTCAGCCGTAAAATATATACTACTGCTGCCTGGAAGCTGACACTAAAAAATCATTTGATTTTTTGGTGTACAAAAATTTTCTATATTTCTGTTTATATGATAATTCCTGCTATGGTGTGGGGGTTTTGGCCATGGTTAGCTGGTTATTTTATTTTAAATGCGGCCATGGGTCTCACTTTATCAATAGTATTTCAATTAGCGCATGTGGTTGAAATAACTGAATTTGAAAATGTTGCCCTGGATGAAACAAAACACCTTGATACAGCATGGGCAGAACATGAATTAAAAACAACTGCAAATTTTGCGATGGGTAATAAAGCAATTTCCTGGTTTGTAGGAGGTTTAAATTTTCAGATTGAACATCATCTTTTTCCTAAAATTAGTCATGTGCATTACCCTGCTATTAGTAAAATAGTGATGGCGAAGTGTAAAGAATTTAATTTACCCTATAACAAATATGATACTATGTCTGAGGCTGTTGCCTCACATTTTAGGGTAATGAAAAATTTAGGTAAGCAGCAAAAAGTAATAAAACAAACTACACTTGCCGTACAGGCAGCTTAATCTTTTTTTAAGGTTTATATTTTGCTTGCTCAAAAATTATTTCGGCATCTATTGCCATTAGTTTTTGTGGAGTTAGATCGTTGTTTTTTTGTACATATTTTTTTACTATTTGCCATCCGGCGTAAGAGCCAATATTTCCGGGTGCACCATCGCCCAACTCCTGGGTTTTAGGGCCTTCTTCAACATAGTTTTTTATGATGCTTTTATCTGTTGTTTGTAATAAATTATTTTTTACAAACAGATCCCAAATAGCAGCTTCGTGTTTGTTGCAATCGTTTATTTGATCTGTTGTATAGCCTATCAGCATATACTCATCTATTTCCGGAAGTAGTTTTTGCAGCAAGTATAGCCGTTTGCCTTTTTCAATCATCTGATTAACCAAAGATTTATCTTCATTCTTCTCGGGGTACAAATCATTGATAATGTTTTTGATACAGTTTATTACAATGTAATCGGGCTCAAAGCGCCTGCTGATGTACGATGGGTAAAACTGTTCTACCATTTGTGTTTTATACAAAGGGTAGTTCTTGCCAAGATGATGCTGTAGTCCTATTAAAAATCCCTCTGTCGATAAAACATCTCCATAACCATCTGCAGGGCCTATATAGGTAATAATTTTTTCTGGTATTTTGTAAGCAGGAAAGTAATATTTAACATATTGCAGGGCATGCTTAATCTCTTTTTCATAGGTAGAAAAGTTGTTAAATTTTATTTCAGTGCTATCATAAACTGAGCGATAAGATTTTATAAATTCGTTTACAATGGTTGCTGTAGAATCTGGTGAAATATCTGGTGAAATACCTAGTATATTCTCAATGAAATTGTTGGTAAAAGCCGGGTTAGTTCGCTGTATTTGAGCTAGGTATTTTACCAGGCTGTTGGTGTTGGTATCAAACAAATGTTTTTCAAAACGTTCTGTGCTGATATTAATGTTGATGTTATCAACATTTGGTGTGTTGTTGTAACTATTGCAGGAAGCAATACTAAATAAAAGCGCTAAGGCAATAATAATAATTTTCATTTGTATAATAAAGAGTAGGTGAATGTACCGATATGGTTACTACTTATCTAGTTTGGTCATTAAATGATGTTTGCCCTTAATCATAAATTTTTTGCTCTGTTCAATAGCATCCATTATTTTTTCAAGGATTATTTCGCAGCTATCGTTGTAATCTATATTCATTGGGGGTTTAAAAGTCACAGTAAGTAGAGAGCCTTTTTTCTTAAACTTCAGGCCTTTTTTATTAAAGGCACGCCAAAATCCGTTAATTACAACAGGTACTACAATCGGCTTATGCTGCTTAATGATAAATGCAGTGCCTTTTCTACCAGGCGCAAAAGGTTTGGTAGTGCCCTGCGGAAAAGTAATTACCCAGTTATTTTGTAACGCCTTTTCAATTTTCCGGGTATCGCTCGGGTCAAGCGTTCTTCTTACTTCCGTACCCTCCGATCGCCAGGTTCGTTTTACGGTAATGGCACCTCCTAAGGCCAGTAATTTGCTTATAAAACTACTTTTCATAGTTTCTTCTGCTGCTACATAATTGATACGGGTAAAGGGCCAAAGTAAATAAAAAGGTATGCCAAGCTTGTACTTTTTACGCCAGCTTACGGCACAAAAAATATGAATAAAAGTGATAACATCTGCAAAATAAGTTTGATGATTGCTTACAAATAAAACATTTTTTTTAGGTAAATTATGCAGATTTTCCATACCATTAATCTGCAGTTTATTTATTAATGATATGCCGGGGTAAGAGAGTGCGCCAACAACAGCGTACACTATTCCTTTTACTAACCTTGTATTTTTTAGATTCTCAAAAAATGTAGCCATTAAAATTTGGTTTTACAGCAATCTTAATAAGTATGCTACAAAATAAGCGATTTTTGCCGATAGGCAGATAATGTTTTTAAAATCAACTACTTACTTGCTTACCTAGTTTATATATTTGCAACTATGCAATTAGATACAGTAATTTTTGATATGGATGGGCTTTTGATAGATTCTGAGCCATTATGGAATGAAGCTGCCAATGAAATATTTTTGCAATACAATATACAGCTTACTCCAAAACAACATGCTGTTACAATGGGTATGCGCACAAGCGAGTTTGTAGAATGGTGGTTTAATCTTTACAATGTATCAATTGGTCAAGTTCCAAAAGCATCTGACGAAATAGTACAATTAGTGATTAAAAAAATTATAGCTAAGGGGCGGCCAATGCCGGGTCTTGAGCATATTTTCAATTTTTTTATCAGCCGGCATTTTAAAATTGGCCTTGCATCTTCTTCTGATATGCAAGTGATTGATGTAGTAGTTGAAAGGCTCGGTATCCGAAATCACCTGCAGGCTATTTGTTCTGCCGCAGAGCTTCCTTATGGTAAACCTCACCCACAAGTATATCTTAATTGTGTTTCCGCTTTGCAATCTCACCCTGGTAATTGTATTTGTTTTGAAGATTCTTTTAATGGAATGATTGCTGTTAAAGCAGCCCGTATGAAATGTGTTGTAGTTCCTTCTCATGAGGATAGCAAACAGCCCCGATTTAATGCTGCCGACCTAAGAATTTCGTCTCTTCAAAACTTTAATGATTTATTGATGCAAACGCTTTAGGTAGCTAGCTAAAATTAATACAACCCTTTTTAATTGGGTACATTTTTAAAATATGGGTTTAACTATAGACAGAATATTTTTATTTATAAAAAAATTCCATTTGCATTTAAACAATATGGTTTGTATGTTTAAGTTTTGATGGCTTTTCATCAAAATCATATACACGATAAATACCCGATTTATTTTTTTAAAATTTGAGCGAAGCAGGCTTTTCTAATTTGGCTGTTTTTTTATTGGTCATAATCACTATGCAATAACAGCTTATAAAATATTGGGGATTATCAAATTAACTAATCATTCCAATAACCTCTATATATTCATTTTCAAACCCTTAACGTATGGCTTACGATATAAACTTCATTACCGGTAAACCTGTTGAATTACCTGCAATAAAAGGAAGGCTAAAAAATAAAGTAGCACCGTTGATTAATGGCAACGGTTACGTAATTGATTATTTGCACCATAGTGTGGTAATTAATAAAGAGCGCAAGTTTGCCTTTTTTGCTGCTAGTAATATTAATGGGCAAAGCTGGGAGGCAATTGAACGTAAAGGCAGTTTTAAAAAAGATGAAAAAGCAATTTTGGCAAAATATCAGTTTGGTAAAGAGTTGTATGATGTCATCAGGGCTAATGGATTTAGCCCAAATGATTTTGAACAGGGACACTTAACCTCTTTTCAGGAAGTACTGTGGGGTACAGCAGCAGAAAGAAAAAAAGCTGCGGCTGATACGTTTTTTTACACCAACTGTGTGCCACAGCACGAAAGGGTTAACACTGGCCTGTGGCGTAGTTTAGAGCAATATGTATTAAAAACAGCAACACTTAAATATGGATTAAAAGTTAATGTGCTTACCGGCCCGTTGCTTTTAAATAATGATCCTTTTTACATAGAAAAAGTAAACAATGCTTTTGTTAAAATACCCTGTGTATTTTGGAAAATTATTTATTACCCTAACGATAAAGGATTAAATGCAGTAGGTTTTATGATGAGCCATAAACAATTATTACTAAAAGATGGCACGGTTACTTATGATACAAACACGGTTAAAAAAAGCAGGACTCTACCTACAGAAGCCGATCTGTTTATGGATTTTAAGTATGATAATGTGTACCAGGTAAAAGTAGAGTTTATACAGCAGCAAACGGGGTTAAAATTTATGCTTAAAAACGTTAACCTGCCTTATAAATCCTCCGAAAAAAAAGACTTGCTCTACAAGCGTATTGAAGTAATGAGGTCTGCGGAAGTGTCTTCTAAAAAAATGGTAGAGCAGCAACTTGATTATAAGCTAGTGGGGATCTCACTTTAATATTTATCCCCACTGCAAATAATTTAAAATCAAATTATTGTTTCGCTTTATTGAGCTATGCATATTTAAAAGTTAAACTTACCCCTCTACAAAATACATATCAATCTGCCCTTTGTTTTTGGCTTCAATTTTACCTCGATGGGAACAGGTAAATTTATCTTTTACTATTTCGTAGGTTGTACCGCTGATATTTACTTTTCCTACTTGTCCGCTGCTCTCCATCCGGGAAGCGGTATTAACGGTATCGCCCCAAATGTCGTAAGCGAATTTTTTAAGCCCCACAAT
This sequence comes from Chitinophagales bacterium, assembly GCA_038234405.1. Classification (GTDB taxonomy): domain Bacteria; phylum Bacteroidota; class Bacteroidia; order Chitinophagales; family Chitinophagaceae; genus Ferruginibacter. The sequence continues at coordinate 8,500 of JBBQTZ010000037.1, read as the reverse complement.
GCCGGCAACTACCGGCCCCGTATGTATTCCAAGACGTAGTTCGAAAAACGGTTGCCCTTTTTCCTGTCTTTCTATTTTATTCCTTTCAATAAAGTCCACCATTTCCAATCCGGCAGCTACCACATCAAAAGGATGGGTGTTATTTGTTGAGGGTAAACCCCCGGCACACATATATGCATCCCCGATGGTTTTTATTTTTTCAATCCCATATTTGGTTACAATTCGGTCAAACGCACTATAGCAATGATTAATTTCAGCAACCAATTCCTCCGGTGTTAATATTTCACTTGCTTGTGTAAAATTTTTAAAGTCAGTGAACAGCACACTCACCGAATCAAAGCTTTTTGTTTTTGCTGTACCGGTGGCTTTTAATTCTTCCGCTGTTTCTTCCGGTAAAATGTTTAAGAGTAATTCATCACTTCTTTTCTTAGCTTTCTGTATGCGATTTCGCTGGGCAAAAAATACGCCGGCAAAAAGCAACATAATAGCAAAACCGCCAATGAAAGTATACTTTACAATTTTCTGTCTTTGTATTTCCTGTTGTTGTATTTCTTTGTCTTTGTTTAGTAAACTTATCTGAGATTCTTTCTTCTCCAGGTCAAAGCCAAACTGTAGCGTACCTAGTTTTTTATCAGTATTAGTGTTGTAGATAGTATCTTTTATAGCTAATAAAAGATACTGATATTTATAAGCATTGGTATAATCAGATTGTTTGGAATATGCTTCTGTGAGTCCTTGGTAAGCATCTTTCATTTCGGTCACTAAATTTAAAGGCAGTCCTATTTCCAGGGATTGCTTATAGGTATTCACAGAAGAAACGATATCACCTTTCGCAAAATAGGCTTGTGCTAATCCTACTAAAGCTTGTGTTGTATAAAGTCGTGTATCGAGTTTTTTCGAAAATTCATATGCCTCTTTATGAATTCCTATTGCCGCGTCATACTTTTTCTGCTTTAAATAAACCTTTCCTATATAATTAAGCGTATAGGGTAAGTTTTCAGTTCCCTCGCAGGCTTTTTTTGACTTAAAGAAATAGGTTAGTGCCGTTGAATCATCACCCATCTTAAAATATGTTTCACCAACATTTACAGATGAAGTACCAATTAAATATTGATCCTTTTTCTCAATACTTAATTTGTATGATCTAAGTAAATACTCAAGTGCCTTTTTGTAGGTTGCCTCTTTATTTAAATATACAATTCCTATATTCACGAGAGAAGTAATAATTCTCAATGTATCTCCAACATCTTCGGACATTTTTAGAGACTTTAAATGCAATTCAAGTGATTTCGCATCATCTCCCTGGTTAAAATAAACTGCTCCCTGGTTACCTAACATATTTGCAACGCCGGCTTTATCACCAATTAATTTGTAAACTTCCATCGCATTTTGCCAGGTTTTAATTGCTTCAACATATTTGGCTTGTAGATAATAACCAATGCCCATGTTCTTAATTGCAAGGGCTAAACCAGCTTTGTATTTAATACGCTCTGCAAGAACTTTAGAGGAATTTGCAATTATGACTGATGAATCAGGGTTTGTGTCAAAGTAACTTTTGCTCAACGTATTCATAACATTTACCCGTGTTGTATCAGGAATAGTTGAAGAAAGCAACCTTCTAAGGCTGTCTGCTTCGTTTGCAGAAGCTTTTGTGCAAATAAAAAATGAAAAAATAAACCACATCACAATAAACCGAAAGTTATTTTTTAGCATTACGTCGTCTTTTTTTTGAGGCCAGGAAAAAGGATTTTTTAAATTTTTTATAGAAATTGGAAGATATGATTTTTTTAAAAAACGGCAACACAAAAAAAAGAGGGACTTTTTTATAGCCCCTCTTTTTTCATTAACTACAAAGCAAATTATTGTTTAATTAATTTAACAACTTTACGCTGCCCATTTTGCATCACTTCTGCAAAGTATATTCCGCTTGCCCATGTAGCTGCATCAATTTTAAGCGTGCTATTTGCAGCAGTTTTTTGAATCGCCAGAATCTTTCCGTTTACACTGAGAATCCTGATATGAACCGGTGAAAGATTGTCGGTAGAGCTAACAGCCAGGTTAAATAAACCAACAACCGGGTTAGGGCTTACCGTTACACCAAATTCTTTTTGCAGCGGTTCAGTTGGTTGAACCGGAACGCTTTTAGCTCTTGCGAATGCATTGCCTGACACCCTCAGGCAGAATGCATCAAGCTTCATGGTGTTGCAGGTGGTTGAACTTTGCACCCTTGCTTTTGTGGCTCCTACAGGCGCTTTCGCTGTAATAGTGTACATGGCTAGTTGGCCAAAGTTTACATCTACATTCTGTGTAACTGCAACATCTGTTTGGCTTAACACGGCATTAGCAGCATTTAGGAATATTAAACTCAGTTTAGGACTACAGTTTAATCCTGCTGTATGGATACCGGCAAACCCGTTAAATGTGAGCGTGGTGCCAGATGCAACATTTACATCCTGGTAAACCCTTGATAGCCCGCCGGAAGATGCACTGATAAAACCATTCCTGCTTCCACAGGCAACATATCCTGTACCTGTAAATACAGAACCTCCATTGGCTATCCATCCTGTTGTACCGCTTTCAAAACTGCCATTGGTTAGCAGGTTGCCAGCCGTATTAATGCAATTGCAATCAGGCAACAATCCAAAGTCGTACGTAATATTGGTATTTGAATTAACCCTGAATCCATCAAACTCTCCACCTATTGTGAGTGTAATACCCAAACCTCTTATTTCGTTGCCAACAAGTACCTGCCCATTATCATCAAGGCCTCTGTTATTATCGGGATCGCCTGCATTTACTGCACTGCTCATATAGCCTGCCGGCATTACAACCCCAACTATATAGTTGCCTGGTGCAAGACCACTAAACAAATAAAAACCAAACACATTGGTAGTTCTTGTTGCAATGGCCACACCATCTGCCACATTGTTGTTATCATTGTCAGTGTACAATCTTACAGTAATGTTCCTCATACCACTTTCAAAAATGTTATTAACGCCGTTGTTATTAGCATCAAACCACACCCTGTTTCCTAGTGCAAGTATGGATGGTATAAAGCCTGCATCCACGCTTGTATTTACCTGGCTTTGTGCAAGCGTAATACCGCTAACTGTTCCACCAACAGGGTCACTGTCAATATTGTCATTTGTGCCAACATTGCTCAGCGTTGGTGTAAAACCTGGTGGTGTGGTAAATGCAACGGAATAGGTGCCTGCAGCAAGGTTAGCAAAGCTGTACATGCCGCTGCTATTTGTAGTTGTGGTTGCAAGTTGTGTTCCGCTGCTGTTTAAAAGTCTTACGCTAGCACCAGCAATACATGGTTCGCCTGAATCCTGAATGCCGTTGGCATTATTGTCCCTGAATACAAAATTACCAATGCTGGAACAAGCCGGAGCTGTTACAACAATAGTAGATATTGGAGATATACATGTGGATGCAGTGCTTCTGGCAGTTAAATTGTAAGTACCCGGTGCAACACCCGTAAATACACCAGTTGTATTAGTGTAGGTGCTACCGTTAATACTAAATGTTAAACCAGTTTTTGTTGAGGTAATTGTTATCGTTCCTGTAGATGTTGTGCAGGTTGGCTGTGTTACTATGGCTATTGGAGCTGATGGAACAGGTGGCTGTGAATTAATCACCACATTACCGCATGATACTGAGGTACAACCGGCTGCATTCGTTACTGTAAATGTATAAGTACCAGCAACCAATCCGCTGATTGTTGCGGAAGCAGTATTGCCTGTTGTGATTATATTACCAGACGTTCTTGTCAATATCCAGTTTCCTGATGGTAAACCAGTCAGCACTACTGAACCCGTTGAAGCTGCACAGGTTGTTTGGGTGATCGTCCCAAGGGTTGGTGCTGCTGGCCTTACCGGCTGTGAATTAATCACCACATTGCCGCATGATACTGAGGTACAACCGGCTGCATTCGTTACTGTAAACGTATAAGTACCAGCAACCAATCCACTGATAGTTGCGGAAGTAGTGTTACCTGTTGTGATTATATTACCAGGCGTTCTTGTCAGTGTCCAGTTTCCTGATGGTAAACCATTCAGTACAACTGAACCCGTTGAAGCTGCACAGGTTGTTTGACTGATGTTACCAATCGCAGGTGCAGGCGGTGTTACTGGCTGTGAATTAATCACCACATTACCGCATGATACTGAGGTACAACCGGCTGCATTCGTTACTGTAAACGTATAAGTACCAGCAACCAATCCACTGATAGTTGCGGAAGTAGTGTTACCTGTTGTGGTTATATTACCTGGTGTTCTTGTCAGTGTCCAGTTTCCTGATGGTAAACCATTCAGTACAACTGAACCCGTTGAAGAAGCACAGGTTGTTTGGGTGATGTTACCAATCGCAAGTGCAGGCGGTGTTATTGGCTGTGAATTAATCACCACATTTCCACATGATGCAGAGGTACAACCGGCTGTGTTCGTTACTGTAAATGTATAAGTGCCAGCAACCAATCCACTGATAGTTACGGAAGTAGTGTTACCTGTTGTGGTTATATTACCTGGTGTTCTTGTCAGTGTCCAGTTTCCTGATGGTAAACCATTCAGTACAACAGCACCCGTTGAAGAAGCACAGGTTGTTTGTGTGATGGTACCAATAGTTGGTGCTGCTAATGCAGCGGGTTGTATTACTGTTACAGGGTTTGATGTGCTAGTACAGAGATTGCCATCTCTTATGTTAACTGTATAAGGACTTGAAGATGCATTAACCGTAAAATTGTTACCCGGCTGGTAACTTGCACCGCCATTGATGCTGTATTGCAAGGTACCTGTTCCCCCTGAGGCGGTCACCATAAGTGTTGTATTTCCGCCAAAGCAAGTGATAGTGCCTGCAGTAGCGTTAGCAGTTATTGCAGTTGGCTGTAAAATGTTTCCACTTACAACTGTGCTACAGCCTTTTGCATCCGATACTATGTAAGAATAAGGGCCGGCAGCAACATTATTGAAATTGCCAGTTCCTGTGTAAGGAGCAGTTCCACCTGTGGCACTGACGATTACTGAAGTGTTGCCACCGTTACAGGAAATAGTTCCAACGTTGGCCGTTCCTTGAAGCAGTGGCCCAACAGTGAGCGTGCCTTCCAGATAAACAACTGTATAATTGGGAACAGCATCTTTTTGCACTAAGCCAGCAGGTACAATCCGGTAAGTGCCATTCGGCAAATTACCTGTGCCCACATTTACATTGCTGCTGTTAAACACTGTATAGGTTGGTCCGCTTTGGATCACATTGGCGTCTGCATCATCAAATTGATAAATGCTTTTTGTACTTGTGTAAACTGGTTGAACGCCTTCACAACCAGCCACAGTGTCCCTTGCCTTTACAGTAAGTGTGGCAGGTAAAATCTGCAAGTTGCCGAGGCCATAAGTAATATCAAAGTTTTCTGAAATTAATACACCTGGACCAATAAGCCAGTTGCCAACTTCATAACCCGTAATCATGTTCATCGACTGGAAGTCAGATACTGTAAAAGATTCTGCCTGGATCTCATTAAACACATCCAATGAATCAATAACCAATAAAACGTTTTCATTTGTTTCTTCATTAAAGCTGTTGCTGTTTACGGCTGCTCTTCCATTTACAGCCGCCCTGCCATTCACCGCAGCTCTTCCATTTACCGCAGCTCTGCCGTTTACAGCAGCTCTGCCGTTTACAGCAGCTCTGCCATTACGAATAGCACCATTGGCAGAATCAGTTTGATAGTCGAATAATGATTGCAGTTCGAGTTGTACAAATACAGTTGTGTCAAAAGCAATTCCATTCACTGCTGCCCTGCCATTTACTGCTGCTCTGCCGTTCACTGCCGCCCTGCCTGATGTCATAAAACTCATATTAAGGAAATCATTGGCTGTGAGACCATTCACTGCTGCTCTTCCATTAATAAATATAACTGCATCAGACATGGTAGATTGGTGAGTTGTTGATAAAGAGTCGAGGAATACAGTTTGGTCTGCCGGAGCTATATTGGCATTATCATAAGCATAATTAAATTTCATGCTCCTTCCTTTAATAGCTTCTCCATATACTAAGGTTGTATCCCTCGGTGTAATGGTAATTGGTATTCTATTAATCGTAAGCAATCCATCCACAAATTGGTAGTTGTACAAAGCAGACAAGGCCAGCGAATTTGGATTACTCAAATCCGTTACAGCCGAAGACGCCTTTCTGGAGTACAACCCAATATTGCTTAAACTGGTTGCTAATGATGAATAAGTAATATCGGTCAATCCAAGATCGCTCAATGTTATTCCTGTTTGGGCTAAAGGCATTCCATTGATGGTAACATCTGCTGAATAGGCAGGAATGGCCTCGCCAAATTTCTTCACAGCGTTATTAACCATCACCTTTACATTGCTTACTGGTGTTGACAACAAATAAATAGAATCACTTACACCTCCATCTAACCCACTATTTGTAATGGGTGGATTGTAAATGGCAAGTGGCGGATTACCCAGGAAACCAGGAACAATCACCGTAAGTTGGGTTGGGGAGGTAATAACTGCCGGTATGGTATCGTACTGGAAAATAGCAGCCGTATTATTACCAAAATATTGCCCATCAATTACCACGGTAACAGGTTGATTTAAGCCAGGAGTGGCACTTAAATTCAGCAGGTGGAAACTATCAATTACCGGGAATGGTTGGGAGAATGTGAGCAATGCGCTGTCGGCCTGGATAAATCCATAACCGGTGCTGTCATCGTAACCAGGCGCACCCATATCAATTGCGCTTGATTGCAGTACCGTTTTCATTTGCGGACCGGTAAAAGATTCTCCGTTAAAATACCTTTTCTTAGCTTCCATCAGCAATGCGCCTACAGCAGCAGCATGAGGTGCTGCAGCGGATGTTCCAAAGAAATTAGGTATCAGATCATTGTCAATATCTACCCCTTTAAAATCTACTGTGGTATTAACACCGTTTGGTGCTGTAATATCGGGTTTGTTCCTGTTATTGCCATCCACAATAATTCCGCCTCTCGATGAGAAGGAAGCAACTGTAGGGGCTTTGCCAAAAGGAGGCGTATTGGTGTACAACACAGCACCTACTGTAATAGCACCGGCGGCATTTGCCTGACCAACCACAGTGCCAGTACCCAGGCTATTTTGATTTATAGTGCCGTCTCCCCGGAAAATAATATATTTAAACCGCACATTGTCTGTACCTCTTTTACGGGTAATGATAACTTGTGCTCCTACAGTTGCCTCTACAACAAATGGCATTATTTCAAACGGATCGCCACCAAGGTTATTCCTGTTAAAACCAAACAGGCTGTCTCCGCTTGCCGTAACAAGATAAATATCAAAGTCATTTTTAGCACCGGTAGCTACGCCATCAATACCGCTAACAGAATAAAAATCATCTTCCCACTGCATGGCAATGGTATAAGTACCCTTGGTTAATGTAATGGACTGGTAGAAATTGCCACCGCCAAAATTGTGGGCACTGCCCGAACCTGCGTATTTAGCAGGAGGTGCAATTGGATTGAAAACTGCTTCATAAGATTTAACACCAAAATTGCCTGCAGAAGTAAAGTAGTTTACGCCTGAAGTAGTAACCTCATCTACTGCCTTTGCAATAACACCATCGGTAAAGAACGGCTCGGTTATGTAGCTGATATCATCTACAATTACATTACAGCCGGAATCTCTCAGTACCCTGATACCATCGGCCATATTACCTGCACTGATAAAGCCGGAGCGGAAGTATAATGCTGCACCCGGTGCCACATCATGCACAATCTGCAGCATGGCACGGCCTTCATCGGTTGCCCTGCCAAAAGGATATTCTGCCGATACTTTTACCGGTATTGGATAGACTGAGCCTGGCTTACCTGGTAAATCTCCCTCATCAACATCTCTGCCGGCAGGGTTACCAAATTTGGTATTATAACTGTCACTCAGCACACCTACTTTTACCCCCTTGCCGGAAATTTTCCACGCTTGTTTTGCTTTGTCAGATGCCATGGCTTTATCTCCCTGCGTAAGTGCTATGCCCGTAACGTTTGATGTAATTGGTGTAAAGTATGGCCTTGCATAGTTTATCAACTGCGGAAGCAGGTTGAGCTTGGTTAAATTACGTATTGGCATAAAGCCTGTAATAATTAAGGTTGCGTCGCCATTATCAACAAAGTCACGCATTCCATATTCAGGAGTTGAAAGTAAATTAAGTACGGTGTTGTAGTTCCCTTCATTCACAATCACTTCAATCAGCACAAGTGTATCATTTGTAACAGCATCTTGTTTAATTAGGAAAATATTATTGGAAGCCGTTGTATCTGCAAGTGATGTCGGGAATAAATACAATTGAGTTAACTCTGCACCAATCAGGCTATCAACAAAGCCAGAAACTGGTGGCTTGTAGTAAGGGATAATACAATTTGCTAACAGCACATTCAATGAAGCAACAGCAGTACAACCATCGGCATCGGTAACGGTATAAGTGTAATTACCAACGGCTAAGTTGGAAGTATCGCTTCCTG
>JBBQTZ010000036.1:0-27193 GCA_038234405.1 Chitinophagales bacterium | reverse complement strand
CTGCAACCAATTCAGCGGTACCTTTTAATATGCTGAAATTTTCACCAAAATTGTAATTTTTCAGATTATCCAACCCATCTACAGCATTGGAATAACTATCACCAAAAAATACCATATTACCATCTGCAAGCTCTTTTTTAGCGCCATTAATGACATATAATTTTGTAATTAAGTTTTTTTCAGTTAAAGTACTACCAGGCCTGAATACCATATTACTACCAGAAGCTTTACTACCTTCATTGATGGTAATAGTACCAGCAGTACTTGTAGCTGTTACAAAAAAGGCTGCGCCAGATTCAATATTATTTACTATAGATCCAGTACCACCATAACTTCCGCCGCCGGGTACTATTATATAATTACCGCCGCTTAATGTTAGTGTTTGAAAAGCACCAAGGTTATAACTACCGGCTAATTTTGGATCCCAAACATAGTAGGATGTACCAGCACTACCACCTGCTGCTACCACATTTCTTAAATTAATGGCAGATGCGTAGGGATTGCCAATTACAGCCCATTGATCTGCCCCTACATTTGCTGCAGACTGGTTACCATTTTTTAAATTACCTGTAATACGCAATGTAGTAGCACTATTATTGCCAGTAATGATAGCAGAAGGAGAAGCCAGCCTGTTACCCCTTATATAGATAAAATAACCAGGTTCATTAGTTATGGGAACATTGGTATTGGTAACACCTACAAATGCATCGGTAATTGGGTTGTAACTTAATAAAGAGTTGAAAGGAGTTCTATAATCTAATCCATCAGATGAGAAAGAATTAAGGTTGCTTGTAATAGCGGTACCATAGCCAGGTATTCCATCTGCTGCTGTAGCTTGCCCTTCCTGCCAGGTTTCTTTAATTGTTCTTGTTCCGCTAACAGGGGCTGCCAATAAACGCCAGGCCCTAAAGGTATTCATTGGAATAAAACGCTCAACCACTACATCGCCGGTTATATAACCACCACTTGTGCTGCCTGCTGCAATATTTGCAGTACTTGATGCAGTGGAAGCAATAGTATAATTACCACCTGAAGCAAATACCCCGGCGGTTGGTGTATGCGTACCTAATAAACGCAATGCATTTGATAAAGTAACCGTTTGGGCGCCACTAAGCGTTACATTATTAATTACATTGGTAGTACCGGGTGTTGTTTGATCAAATGAAAGGGTTGGATTAACTGTTCCATTCATCACCAAATTACTGGTACTGCTACTTCTTAAACCTCCAGTAACCGTATTGGTTACCAATCCCCTTAAAGTAAGTGTATTGCCATTAATGGCCAACTTACCTGCGGTAAAAGTAGTGGTGCTGTTCATGATTAAGTCATTACCCATGGTTACTACTTGACCAGTACTATTTACTTGTAAAGTACTTAGTGTTCTTGTTGCAGCACTCGTCTGATCCATAGAGAGTGTAGGACTAACAGAACCATTAAAGATTAAGTTACTGGCAGTACTTCCTCTTATTCCACCTGTAACTGTATTGGTTATGTTACCCCTTACAGTAAGTGTTGCAGAAGCTATCGCCAATTTACCAGCAGTAAAAATAAGGGCTGAATTAACAAACATATTATTACCGAGCGTTGCTACATTACCATTGTGATTAATGGTAAAATTATTTAGTGCATTGGTTGTGCCTGCTGTAGTACTATTGAAAAATATTGTTCTATCAAAAGCACCATTTAAAACCAGGTTACTGGTAGCAGAGCCAGTAAAATTTCTACCCCCCGCAACAGAGTTTCCACCAATTACTCCATCTAAAGTGAGGGTATTACTACCTATTACTAATCTATTAGTAGCAACACCACCAAAGGTAAGTGTACCTCTTACCCTTGTATTACCCAGTAATGTTTTTGTTTGGTTAGTTACAGTAAGATTACCATAATCCTGGCCAGAATTAAGGTCAGCTACATCTTGAGGAGATGTACCAATGTATTCAATTGTACTGTTAGCGCCGATGGAATGTGTAGAAAAGTTAGCTGGTAAAGTTCCTGCACCTTGAATACGAAGCGTACCGCCATCTGCTACTGTTAAGGCACCTCCACTTGTTATTCTATCGGATGCAAATGTACTTATATTGAAAGTTCCGGAATTAATGGTGAGGTTACCAGCTATAGCTATTGTTCCATTTACTGAACTAACACTACCTGCTGTTCCGGATATAATCAAGTGTCCATAATTTTGACTTGAGTTTAGGAAAGTCACCGTTTGATCTGTACCGTAATACTCTACTGTACTTGTAGCTCCAAATACATGGGTAGCATAATTTGCAGGTATTGTACCACCTCCGGCAATTTTTAAAGTAGCATTATTCTCTACAGTTAATGTACCACCTATACTATTTCGTTGGGCAGACCGTGCCACTAAATCGAGTGTTGCACCATTTAATATAGAAAGATTTCCCTCAATAGATAGGTTAGCACCCCCTTCTGTTAATACGCCTCCTTTTACAATTAAGTTATTAAATGAAACCAAAGGAGCAGGTAAGGTTGATGTTTGATTGAAAATAAAAGTGCCATATAAATTAGTACTTGTATAAATTCCACTGCCAATGTCACTATCTACAATAGAACCACATTCCAATGTACCGGCATCTCCCACTCCCCCCATGTCAATAGTTCCGGTAGTAAGCCAATCAAAACTGCCCATTGTAATGGCACCTTCAACAGTTAAATAACCTGTAGTTCCAGAAAATAAAATACCGCCTGTTAACCCTGTAACATCATTATCTCCTATTTGTAAATTATTACATGTAGCACCTGCGGCATCTATTGTTACTATTAAATCACTACCTATAATTACATCATCTGCTGCTGTTGGTACACCGGCATCCCATGTAGCTGGATTATTCCAGGAGCCAAAACCAACTGCTCTAATTTGCCCCTCTGCCCATTGCATTGATATAATCAGCAATAGAAGTAAAACTCCTCTTTTAATTGTTTGTTGTAATAACCCACGTAAGCTAAAAGCTTGGTCGTTTTTGTTGGATAGGATTAAATGTTTCATGTTTTTTATTGTTGGATATGAATGGATAAAGAATGGATAAAGAAATAGTTTTTGATAAGGTTATTCAATGCATATAACAGATTACCAGATTATATTTTTGATGTTAAAAATGTTGTAGCTAAGCAGGCGGTATTTCATGGCTCACAGGTTTTCAATCAACGCAGTAATACAGCTTTATTAAATTTAGCTACCTAACGAACGTATTTTAAAGGATAATATTATTTTCAATAAAAAAAATATTGTTATTCAGTTGGCAAAAATGGGTAGTAAGTTTACTATTAGCAGTAGTAAACTCGTTACTTTTTAATATAAAAAAGCAGCAACTGTGCTATGCTTCTACCTTGGCAAGGTTAATTACAGGTATGTAAAACATAGGAGTTTGCCATTCAAAAAAACCTACCAAACAATCTGCGACAAGGCTTAAGATGGTGTGCATTTCAACTACTTATTTTAATCATAATTCAGTGAGTTAGGTAAGTTTACCTTTATGCCATCATTTAGATAGGTTGATAGCCAATGAATTGATGAGCGATAAGTAAGAGGCACAACTGGCGAGGGTTCGCAACGAAAAAATTGGCTTTGTTTTTCAGTTTCATTATTTGTTAAATGAATTTTCTGTAGTAAGAAATGTAATGCTGCCGGGTTTAAAACTGGGTAAATATGCGGAGAAGGAGGTGGAAGAAAGAGCCATGGAAAAATTGAAAATGCTGGGCATTCAAAACCTTGCACTAAAGAATGCTAACCAGGTATCTGGCGGAGAAAAACAGCGGGTAGCCATTGCCCGTGCATTGATAAATGATCCGCAAATTATTATGGGCGATGAACCTACCGGCAACCTCGATAAAAAAAACAGCGAAATTGTATTTGATATTTTTAAAACGCTGGCAGAAAAATACAATCAAACACTGTTGATAGTAACCCACGACACAAGTTTTGCAGAGCGAACACATAGAATTATAAATATGGTAGATGGTAGAATTATAAGCTGAGCCACAAACTAACCTTTCCATCATAATACGGGTGCATCCCAATTTGTGGCAGCAACAAGCGGTCGGTGAGGACACCCGACCACGGCTGGGCCTCGGCCGCTGTCCTCACCGACCGAAATCAGGAGCGACAATTTGGGATGCACCATCATAATACCTGCTCTCTTATCTATTAAAACAAATAAATAATTTGCATACAAAGCTTTTGGGAGTTAGCATCAAATTGGAGCAGTACAATGTGTTTAGTGAGGCCAACAAACACTGCCTGGCCTCGGTGCAGTATCACCACCGTTCGAAATCGGGTGGGGCATTTTGAAATGCACCCGCTTATAAAATGGGGTTTTTTATCGCCAAAAAATGATAGTTTTACGCAATCTATTATACATAATTTCATCAGCTTGCCATGGGTTTTAAAGTAATTTTCATTATGGGTGTTGCCGGATCGGGCAAAACCACTATTGGAAAGCTGCTTGCAACTAAAACCGGATTTACCTTTTATGATGCAGATGATTTTCATCCCGGGCAAAATATTGATAAAATGAAGAACGGGCAAGCACTTACAGATGAAGACCGTTGGCCATGGCTGCAAAACATACATAGTTTTATAAGTAAAGCAATTGATTCACATTCAGTTATTGTGGCATGCTCAGCTTTAAAGCAGGTTTACAGAAATTGTTTAAGCAATGGAATAACCGATCAATGCAGGTGGGTATTTTTAAAAGGAGATTTTGAAACCATCCTGTATCGAATGCAAAAAAGAACTGGTCATTTTATGCCAGCAGCCTTATTACAATCGCAGTTTGATGTTGTAGAGCATCCATCAAATTCAATAGAAATAGATATTTTAAAAACACCTGGTGAAATTGCAGATCAAATCATCTTAAAAATATAAATACTATGCAGGAATTTGGATTAATTGGATTGGGTGTTATGGGTAAAAGCCTTAGTAGAAATCTTGCTGCCAAAGGGTTTCACTTATCCCTTTACAACAGATACCTGCCAGCATTAGAAGAGGATATTGCAACAAAATTTATTGCGGATTTTCCGGAGCTTGCCACTGCCGAAGGTTACCAGGAAATTGCTCCGTTTGCAGCCTCATTACATACGCCCCGAAAAATATTTTTGATGGTGCCTGCCGGTAATGCAGTAGATGAAATGATTGATTTTTTGTTGCCACATTTATCGCCAAACGATGTGTTAATTGATGGCGGCAATTCATTTTATAAAGATACGGACCGCCGCTGCAAAGCCTTACAGGATAAGGGTATTTTTTATGTAGGCACCGGTGTTTCGGGCGGAGAAGAAGGTGCATTAAAGGGGCCTTCAATTATGGCAGGCGGATCTTCAGCAGGATATGCAGCAGTTAAAAATTATCTTGAAAAAATTGCAGCAAAAGATACTGAAAAAGGCACTTGCTGTGCTTTTATTGGCAATGGCGGCGCAGGTCATTTTGTAAAAATGGTACACAACGGCATTGAGTACGCAGAAATGCAGTTGTTGGCAGAGCTATATTCCATACTTCGCTTTGCAGGTAAATATACCCCTGATGAAATTGCAGCATTATTTACAACGCAACCAGCAACAGACAACAGCAGTTATTTACTGGAAATAACTGCAGCTATTTTGCAAAAAAAAGAGGGAGAAAACTGGTTGATAGATATCATTACAGACAAGGCAGGTAACAAAGGAACAGGTGGTTGGGCAACAGTTGCAGCTATTGAGTTGGGCGTACCCATCCCCACATTAACAGCAGCTTTATTTGCCCGTTATCAATCTGAATTTTTAACCGAAAGAATAGTTGCTGCCACACTTTGGCAAACAGACAGCATCCCCTCTTTTATAAATATAAAAGAATTGTTTGCTGCATACCAACTAGCTAGAATTGTTAACCATCACCAGGGTTTTCATCTGGTAGAAGCTGCCTCGGAAAAATACGAATGGAATATTGATATGCCGGAGCTTGCAAGAATATGGACAAACGGATGTATCATTCGCTCAACACTGATGGAAAGCCTGCGTACAATTTTAAAAGATAATAAAAGAATTTTACAAAGCCCTGCCATTGCAAACACGGCATATAAAGATGTTGCAACACTTGCCAATATAGTAGCTATTGCAACAGCTCATAAAATAGCTATCCCTTGCCTTGCAAGCACTGTACATTACCTGTTTACCTATACCATGGAGCAATCGAGCGCTAATATTATACAAGCACAAAGGGATTTTTTTGGAGCACATACTTACCAAAGAAAAGATGACCTAACTGGCAAAAAATATCATACCAACTGGACTAACGATTAAAACCAACCATGAATTATCAACTTATTTTCAGCGTATTGGCAGGCATTGGTACTTTATTATTGCTGATACTTTATTGTAGGGTTCCGGCATTTATAGCCTTGCTAATCACTTGCATAGTTACCAGCCTCATAGCAGGTATGTCTGGCGAAAAAATAATTAATAGCATTCAGGAAGGCATGGGTTCTACCCTTGGTTTTGTTGCCACAGTAATAGGTTTGGGTGCAATGTTTGGAGCAATTCTGGAAAAATCCGGGGGAGCTGTTTCCATTGCTACCAGTATTATGAAAAAATTTGGCGAAAAAAATGCACCGCTTTCGCTTGCCATTACCGGGATTATTATTGCTATTCCAGTATTTTTTGAGGTAGCCTTTATTCTACTAGTTCCCATCATTTAGGCCATACAGAAAAAAACAGGTAAATCTTTATTACTGTATGCTATTCCACTGCTATCCGGCCTTGCATTTGGCCATGCATTTATTCCACCAACACCGGGCCCTATAGCGGTTGCAGGCATTCTGGGAGCTGATATTGGCTGGGTAATATTGGTAGGCTTTTTTATTGGCATTCCAACTGTTTTAATCAGCGGACTAATTTTTGGAAAATACATTTCCGGAAAAATTTATTCAACTACGCCAGCCGAAATGGAGATCACTTCGACCTATGAAAAATTACCAGATTTTAAAGCTGTTTTCGCCATAGTTATTTTACCCATTGTGTTGATTTTTATCAGTACAATGGTAAAATCAGCACTCATTCCAATTACAAATTCACAGCTTGCAGATTTTATTGCTTTATTAGGGCATCCATTCAGCGCATTGATAGTTGCCAATATTGTAGCCTGGTATGTACTAGGCATACGAAGAGGATTTACCAGCAACGAATTACTTGATATCAGTACCAAATCAATGTCGTCTGTTGGTACCATCATTTTAGTAATTGGTGCTGGTGGCGCATTTAAGCAGGTATTGGTAAATACCGGTGCTGGCAAAATGCTGGCAGAATCCTTATCTGGCATGGGAATACCGGTAATAGTTTTTGCATTTATTGCCGCATCAATAATAAGAATTTTACAGGGTTCTGCAACTGTTGCTATGATTACAGCCGCTAGTCTTGTGCTGCCGTTTCTTACAAACAATCATTTTTCGCCTATTCAATTGGCGGCGTTGGTAGCAAGCATTGCCGCAGGGTCTTCCGTTTTATCGCATGTAAATGATGGTGGTTTCTGGATGATTAAGCAATACCTCGGATTAACCGAAAAAGAAACATTCAGATCATGGACGATGATGACAACCTACCTGGCACTGATTGGGTTTGTATTTTCAGTGCTGGTTTTTTACCTTTTTTAGCCGCACGTGCAAAGGTAATTGTTGTAAAGGTTTTTCTTAGGCAGTAAGCAGTGTAAAGAAGGAAGAATATAAAGCAAATATTCAGTCTTAACCTAGATAATGCAGTTGAATCTATTGATGATTCAACTGTAAAATCTGGATTAAAAAGAAAACATTAGAAGTAGCTCACACTAATTTTTTAAATAAAACCTCAACTTATATCATTTTTATTTTGGCTATATTTACGCCATTTTTCTATCACCTGCAACATATCATCTGGTAAATCACTTTCAAAATGTACCAGTTCATTAGTACCAGGATGCTTAAAGCCTAATTCTTTTGCATGTAGCGCCTGCCGCTTGCAAATAGCAAAGCAATTATCTACAAATTGTTTGTATTTGGTAAATACAGTTCCCTTTACAATTCTATCGCCGCCATAAAAATCATCATTAAAAAGTGGGTGGCCAATGTATTGCATGTGTACCCTTATCTGATGGGTACGCCCCGTCTCAAGCCTACACTCTACAAGGGTTACATAGTTAAACCTTTCCAGTACTTTATAATGCGTAATTGCTTCTTTACCAAATTCACCATCCGGAAAAGTAGTAAACTGTTTACGAAAGCGCTGATGCCTGCCAACGTGGCCTGTAATGGTACCCTCTTCATTTTCAAAATCGCCCCAAACCAGAGCAATATAGCGGCGATGTACCGTGTGGTTAAAAAACTGTTTGGCTAAATCCGTCATAGCTTTAGCAGATTTTGCCAACACCAATAAGCCTGTGGTATTTTTATCTATTCTATGTACCATTCCAAACCTTGGCAAGCCTGCTTCTTCTAATTGTGGTTGCTGCTGTTGTAAATGATAGGCTACACCATTAATTAGCGTACCTCGTGGGTTACCGCTGCCAGGATGAACAACCAAACCAGCAGGTTTATTGATGAGGATAATCTCGTTATCTTCATAAGCAATATTCAATGGCATTTCTTCGGGTATAATGTCGTTGCTTTCCGGATGGCGGTTTGTTAAAACCACAATTCTATCTAAAGGCCTTACTTTATAATTTGCTTTTACAGGTTTATCATTTACCAAAACCATTTCATCATCAATACCTTGCTGAATTTTATTTCGGGTTGCACCTTCAATACGGGTCATTAAAAATTTATCAATCCTAATAGACATTTGCCCTTTACTTAAATCAAGCACCATTTTTTCATATAGCTCTTCACTATCTGCTAAATCCTCTTCAATTTGACTTATTTCGTTGCTCATTATTTGTTTGGTTTGATAAAAACGTTATTTGAAACTTATCTTTTTTTAATGGTTTATGAAAACCGGATTTTGTGTTTTAAAATCTTATAATAATTTAAACTCCAAAATTTGGATGCATGCAAAATGCTGGTTGCAGGTTACAATTGTTAAGTTTTTATTTACCTTCAAAAAAACAGGCAACCTGTAATTTATGTTGCGTTTTTGCAAAGTAAATCAATTGAGTTGGATAAGCTGTTACAATATTAAAGAATGCATCCAGTGTAACCGACAAAATGAGCTGGCTGTGGTGATAAAAAGGGAAATTTACAGTGCAGATTAACAGGATAAGCAAACCATATCAAACCAAATAATTAAAAAAAATAACCTGAGTAGGTGTGTATTGTAACTTGTAGCCGCACGTAATGTTTGGTAAGGACACCAATCACGCCAAGCTTCGTTCTGGTATCCCTGCCTACCCTAAATCGGAAGCGAAAATTTGAAATGCACCCCTGAATAGAAAGGTAATTATAGGAAAGATGTGTGTTACTTATTTTTTTACAATTTTCTTTTTTCGCCAATCAGGCGTAAAATAAAAAAACCACCTGAAAGTATTATTTTCATCGTATTGATAGCCAGATGCTTTTTGCTGAATAACGTACATATATCCCAAATCGAAACTAAGATTTTTTGCTACTTTTTGTTTTATTCCAACAAACAACCGGTTTTGATCAAAAGTATTATACACCACTTCTTTCCCAAACTGTAATAATATTTCATCAGATAAAACCAACGAAGGTAATTGGGCATTTTTAAATACAGGAATAGTAAAACTTAGTAAATACCGCACTCTATTGGTAAACTTATTGGCGCCGGTTGGTTTATCGTTAACAATTTTTTGTTGCCAGCGTTGGTCAACACGCAAACGCTGCAGCATACTAGTGGTTGAAAACTTTAAAACCATTTGCGCCTGTTCATAAACACGATGTTCATTGGCAAAAGTTTGCCAACCGTTGGTAGTTGGGGCAAGCCATAAATGTGCATAGCCCGCTGTTATAGTAATATTATCTTTTAACCAATAGTTTACTCCTATACGAACAAAATGAAAACTTGCATCTTTAAAAAAATTGTTTCGCCTTTCGTGTATATCTGCAACAAGGCCCCATTTATTTGTAAGCCTTACAGTGCTGTTAATGCTTACCCAGGCCTGTTGTTGCTTGTTTATTTCTTTTTGTGTTATTTGTGCAATTATTGTAGAAGGAGTACCTAAAAATGCAAGTAGATTTATAATAATAAAATATTTTTTCATAGTTCCCTTTAAAGTTTGATAAAAGTGTACTAATTGACGAATTAGACAATTGTACCCTTTACTAAAGTCAACATGTTTGCTGAGGTAAAATACCCAGCTATGGGTGCATTTTAAATTGTCGCTTCCGATTTAGGTCAATGGAGACAACGACCGAGGCCAGGCTGTGGTGAGCTTACCAACTACCAAAAGCTGCTTCAATTTATAATGCACCCCAGCTAATTGAATACTATCAATTACGTAAAAAACAAAATCAATAACTCTGCAGCTACTATACGCATTATCATAACCAAAGGGTAAACGGTTGCATACGTTGCAGAAGGAATATCATTGCCTGCCATTTTTAGCGCAAAGGCTAATGCAGGCGGATCTGTAGAAGCACCAGCCAATAAACCACAAATTTCGAAATAGGTTTTTCTGAAAAATTTATGAGCAATAGTGCCCACTATCAATAGTGGAAGCATGGTAATAATTATACCCATTAAAATCCATATCCAACCGCTGCCATTTACAAAAGCTGTAGCGAGGTTTCCACCACTATGCAAACCAACGCTAGCCAAAAACAAGGCAATACCCAATTCTCTAATCATAAGATTGGCGCTTGCTGTGGTATATGAATTTAAATAAACTACGCCGCCAAACCTACTTAACAATAACGCCACAATAAGCGGACCGCCAGCCATACCAATTTTTACGGCTACCGGCATATTAGGAAAATGGATAGGGATGCTTCCCACAATAACGCCTAACACTATACCAAAAAATATTGGTGCTAAATCCGGGGCTTCTAACCGTATGAGTGAGTTACCAAAAACCTCAGCAACCTGCTCTACACCTTCTTCACTTCCTACTACTTTAATGGTGTCTCCTAATTGAAGATAAAGATTGCCGTGCGGCACCATTTCTATACCAGCTCTGTTAAGTCTTGTAAGTGTAAAATCATGTTGGTGCAACTCCGCAATATCTCCTAATCTTTTATGTGTTATTTCTTTTCTTGTTACTACTATATTTTTTGATATCAAATTGCCAGTAGTTTCAGATTTAAGATTCATACTACTTTCTGATCCAATTAATAATTTAACCTGTGCCAATTCGTGCCTTGGAACTACCACCAGCAATACGTCGTTTTCTGCAAAAATAATATCAGGTGTTGGTGTTATTACTTCCCCTTTATGATACATTCGGGAAATTACAATAGGATCTTTCAGCAACTCAAATACTTTGCGGAGTGGTTGCCCAATCAGTTGTTTATTTTCGAGATTTAAGTGAATAGAAACAGGCCTTTTTGACCTGAAAATGTTTAGTTTTCGGTGAAATTCTTTCTCTGTTTCCAGATTAATTCCAAATATTTTTTTAAGTATAATCAACGAGAAGATGATGCCAAAAACACCAAAAGGATATGCAAGGGCATAAGCTAGTGTCATCATTGTGGTATCTGCACCGGCAGCATTTACTTCCTTTACAGCAGATTGTGCGGCTGCCAAGCCGGGTGTATTGGTTACTGCCCCACTCATTAAACCTGTCATTATTGTAATATGATTACCAGATACATATTTAAATATGATGGTAATAATAACGCCTGTTAATACTACCGACCCAGCTAATAAATTATTAGCCAATGCATTTTTCTTTAAAGAGGCAAAAAAACCAGGCCCTACCTGAAGCCCCAATGAATAAACAAAAAGAATTAAACCAAAATCTCTTAAAAAATCTTCTGTTTCCCTGTTTACAATTAATCCAAAAAAAGAGAACAGTAATCCAACAAACAACACCCAGGTAACCCCGAGTGAAATTCCTAAAATTTTAACCCTGCCCAACCATATACCAATTGATATTACTAAACTATAAATAATAATGGCATGAGCTACAGTAGGTTCTGTAAATAACTTTAAAAACCAATCCATAATAATGTAATAAATAAGCAAATAAAAAAGGATATTGCTACATAAAGCAATACCCTTTTAAGTTTCATTTTAATGATTTTCTGGTTGCAAACCAAAATGTTCCGGAGAGCGCCATAAAGAAGAAAGTAATAGTTCTTTCATAAAAATAAACTCTTTTGGCAGTTTATCATAAAAGCTGGAGAATAATTCTTCATGGGATAGTAATTCCTTTTTCCATGGTTCTCTATCAATGGTCATAATTTTTTCAAAGTCATCCACTGTAAAATCTTTAATACCAGTCCAGTCGATATCTTCAAACCTTGGCATCCAGCCTATTGGGCTTTCTACAGATGAAGCATCACCATTAATTCTGCCAACTATCCACTTAAGCACTCTCATATTTTCGCCAAATCCTGGCCACATAAATTTACCATTTTCATCTTTTCTAAACCAGTTTACTCCAAAAATACGAGGAGCATTAGGCAAAGTTCTACCAAACTGCAACCAATGATTTACATAATCTCCCAAATGGTAACCAATAAATGGTAACATAGCAAATGGATCGTGACGAACTTTACCTACTTCACCAAAAGCGGCAGCAGTTGTTTCGCTACCCATGGTTGTGGCAAGGTATACCCCAAAATTCCAGTTAAAAGATTGATACACTAATGGCACAGTAGTACTACGGCGACCTCCAAAAATAAAGCCTGCTATATGAACACCAGCGGGGTTATCCCAATCTTTATCAATTGCCGGATTTTGATGGGCAGGTGCAGTAAATCTTGAATTTGGATGGGCTGCAGGTTTTCCACTTGCCGGATCCCATGGCTCACCATGCCAATTTGTTAATCCTTCCGGAATTTCTTTTGTCATTCCTTCCCACCAAACATCATTATCAGGCGTAATTGCTACATTGGTAAAAATGGTATTGGCATTGATAGAAATCATTGCATTAGGATTTGTTTGACTATTGGTGCCAGGAGCTACACCAAAGTAGCCAGCTTCCGGATTAATAGCATGTAATTCACCCTTATCTGATCTATGTATCCAGGCAATATCATCGCCAACGGTAGTAACTTTCCATCCATCAAATTCTGCCGGAGGAATTAACATTGCAAAATTTGTTTTGCCACAAGCACTTGGAAATGCGGATGCCAAATAAGTTTTTTTACCCTTTGGATCTTCTACCCCCATAATAAGCATGTGTTCTGCCAGCCATCCCTCTTCTCTTCCCATTTCGGAAGCAATACGTAGTGCAAAACATTTTTTTCCCATCAACGCATTTCCACCGTAACCACTTCCGTAAGATATAATGAGCTTCTCATCAGGAAAATGAGAAATATATTTTACATCGGGATTACAAGGCCATAAAACATCTTTAGCACTTTGGTTAAGTGGGGCACCAACTGTATGCAAACATTTTACAAATTTTTTTGATTTAATATGAGGTAAAACGGATTCACCCATACGTGTCATAATACGCATATTGACTACTACATATTCAGAATCGGTAATTTGTACGCCATATCTTGATAAAGGTGAACCTAACGGCCCCATACAAAATGGAATAACATATAGTGTGCGACCCTCCATTGAGTTTGTTAAAAGATCGTTCAGTATCTTTTTCATATCATTTGGAGCCATCCAATTGTTGGTTGGGCCAGCGTCTTCTTTTAAACGACTACAGATAAATGTTTTATCCTCTACACGGGCAACATCACTGGGATCGCTAAAACAGGCATAGCTGTTGGGACGCTTTTCCGGATTTAACTTTATAAAGGTTCCTTTTTTTACAAGGTACTGACAAAGATTATCATACT
Source organism: Chitinophagales bacterium (assembly GCA_038234405.1). Lineage (GTDB taxonomy): Bacteria > Bacteroidota > Bacteroidia > Chitinophagales > Chitinophagaceae > Ferruginibacter. The sequence continues at coordinate 13,319 of JBBQTZ010000036.1, read as the reverse complement.
CTTGTTGAGATCCATCGCACCAATGGATACTACTTGCGCTACACTGGGATGCTACCTGCCTTACCCAGCTCTCAATTTCGCCCAAAATTGGACTAGAATCGAAAGAAGAAAAGTTACTTGGAATTGACATAAACTAAATTTTATTTTTTAGTAATAGAATGAAAATTTTGACTTTGATACTTTTAAAGAAAACTTAATAGGTTCTTTATTGTTTTACTTACACAACAAAGATATTTTAGCCGGGTTATTAGAAACTGATTAACATTATCTAAAAACATGATTTAAATTACTTTTTTAAACTAATAGTAAATTGAGTGGATAGGCATTATCGTTTGAAGGTAATTTTTATATAAAATGCTATCATTACAACTTGTAGAACACAGATAGATTTATAAAACAAATATAGCCTGTGGATTTGTAAAACATAATTTTATAATTGTTTTTTTAGTTTATTTTAAAACAAACACAATTAAAAAATATTCTAAAAAAACAAGAGTTTTTTAAAAAATAAAGTGCTTTACAAAACTTGAACACACTTTTATAAATAAGCATACAACATACTATTTATCTAATAAGCGGACAACACGTAATTTTACAATTAAAGGAAAGAAATTGAATATGCAAAAGGTGGTTTTTAAAGATTTAGGTACTATAAATTATCAGGAAGCCTGGGATTATCAAGAGTTGTTGCTACAACAAAATGTACAATTAAAAATTGCCTTTACTAAAAATAGCAAATCAGCAATTGATATCAACCAACCTGTAAGTTACCCACCAACAGAGCACTTTTTATTGTTTTGTGAACATCCGCCTGTGTACACCTTAGGCAAAAGCGGCAAGGAAACAAATATTTTAATTTCGCAAGCGGAGATGATGGAACAAGGCATTCAATTTTTTAAAATAAACAGGGGTGGCGATATTACTTTTCATGGCCCGGGACAGATTGTAGGCTATCCAATTTTTGATTTAGAAAAAATGTACACCGATATTGGGCGTTACCTTCGGGAACTGGAAGAAGTTGTAATAATTACCCTTGCTCATTTTGGTATAAAGGGAGAAAGAAGCAAAGGCGAAACCGGTGTATGGGTTGACCCTGATGTGCCGGGCAAAGCTAGAAAAATTTGCGCTATGGGAGTACGCTGTAGCAGATGGATTACAATGCATGGTTTTGCATTAAACGTAAATACAAACCTCAATTATTTTAATAACATCATTCCTTGTGGCATTTTGGATAAAAAAGTTACCTCCATGGCAACAGAACTAAATGTTTCGGTTGATATAAATGAAGTAAAAATTCAACTCCAAAAAAGTTTTGAAAAAGTTTTTTACCTAACCTTAGTATAGTAAATAAGCAATAGTATTTTTATCAAAACTTTTTACCCATTTCCTGTGGCGGAATACCAATTTTACCCTCCTTTGGTATATAAAACTGATTCTTTTCTCTTAATTCTGTACCTTCATACAGCTTAAAATAAAACCAACCTGAGTGCAAAAAATTCACTTTCTCTATAATAAAGTAAGGTTCCTTTAATTTTAAAATTTCAAATACTGGCTGATCGTTTTCATCAAAAAATTTTACTGTAAATGGCCTATCACCTGCTTGAGGCAAATTAATAATTACATTATTATCTTTTCCGGTAAAAATGTATTTACTTGGTACAAAACCCTTTGGAATTACAGGGATGGGTAAAAACTTTATGGAATCATTTTTAGTAACAATACCCGGTGGAAAATTAGATTTTCCTGCATCTAAAGTATCAATAACTGGCCTGTAAGATTTGGTAAATACATATGTTCCACCTTCAAAAGCTACAAAAACCCTGTAAAACATATTAAGACCTGGCGCCTTTGTATCTAAAAACCCATTTTCTCTATTCATAGGCTCTAATACAGAACCAATGGTTGTAAAATTCCTCAAACTATCTGTTGATCGTTGAATATTGATAGCAGTAATATTGGCACCATAGGTTGTTTTCCAACTAATAATAATTTTTTTACTGATATTTTTAACTGATAGGTTCGGCAATGTATCCTGAGCTATAGATTTACTTACTGTAAATGAAAGAAAAAAACAAAAAATGAACAATGATTTTTGCATAGTATTCTTAAAACTTTTTTTGATAAGGCAAAGATAAAGGCAACAGTTTTAATTGTACTTTAATAAACCCTTTTTTAAAGAAAGGTTACCTTGTAAACCACCTGTATGCACACATACAATTTGGCTACCTTTTGCAAAAAAATCCTTCTTAATCATGTCAATAATGCCAAGCATCATTTTTGCAGTGTACACAAAGTCTGTAGGTAACTTAAATTTAAAATACAATTCATTCATATCATCCAATAGCTGCTGCTGTTGCTTAGCATAACCGCCAAAGTGGTAATTATTTTCAATGTGCAATTGTTGCGCATCGTATTTTTTTCCATTTAAAAAAAACAGTCTTTCTGGTATATCTGACATACCTTTTAAAACGGGTATTGCAATTACCTGCTGGTTACTATTAATACCTGTTAGCAAACCAGCTAAAGTAGTAGCAGTACCCACTGCACAAGCAATATGTGTTGCAGAATCATTTACATAATTCATGATATTTGCTGCACCTTTAGCCCCTAATGAATGATAGCCACCTTCAGGAATAATACAGCATTTACCAAACAGCAATAAGAGTTCTTCCAAAAATTCCGGGTTTTCTTTTTGAACATACTTTTCTCTGCTGATATAATGTAATTGCATACCATAATTAATACAATCTTTTAAAGTATGAGAAACATTTAGTGGGCACTCTCCCCTCACAATACCAATGCTTTTTAAACCATTTATTTTACAGGCATAAGCAGTGGCCACCAAATGATTGGAGTAAGGCCCACCAAATGTAAGTATCCTTTCAAAATCATTTTTAATGGCGTTTTCGAGTAGATAATGTAATTTAAAAATTTTATTACCTGATATTACAGGATGCAATTCATCTAACCTTAACACGGATAATTTGATACCTTTATTTATAAATAGGTTATCTTGTAAATTATTTGTTGTAATGTTATATTGATGTTGCAATTTTCTTCTTTATTAACCGTTATCAATTATTTTAGGAGCAATTTCTAACTAAATTTTCAAACAAAAATTATATTTATATGAAACCCACTCTAGTAGTGTTAGCAGCCGGTATGGCTAGCCGATATGGCAGTATGAAACAAACCCAGGGCTTTGGCCCAAGTAATGAAACAATCATGGAGTATTCCATCTATGATGCAATACAAGCAGGATTTGGCAAGGTAGTATTTTTGATAAGAGAAGAATTTGCTACTATGTTTCAAGAATCTTTTGGAAACAAACTAACTGGAAAAATTGAAGTTGATTATGCTTTTCAGGAACTTTCAAAGTTTATAGGCGAACATCAATTACCGGCTGAAAGAAAAAAACCATGGGGCACAGCTCATGCAGTACTTTGCTGCAAGGGAATTGTGAATGAGCCTTTTGCGGTAATTAATGCGGATGATTTTTATGGCAGAGATGGTTTTGTAAAAGCATATCAATTTTTAACCAAAGAAGCCACAGAAAATAAATATGCTATCATAGGCTACGAATTGAAAAAAACATTGAGTGATAATGGAAGTGTAAGCCGTGGGGTATGCAATGTAGATGCCGAAGGAAACCTAATAGACATAAACGAAAGAACAAAAATATACCGTAATACAGAGGGAATTATTACTTATGAAGATGATAACGGGCTACATGAAGTTGGCGAAGACTCAAGTGTTAGTATGAACTTTTTTGCATTTCCACCAACTTTTATTAATGAATGTGAAAGGTATTTTGACAATTTTTTAGAAACAGACATCAATAACCCAAAAAGTGAATTCTTTATTCCATTGGTAGTAGATAAAGTAGTTAAAAGTGGCACCATCAATGTAAAAGTTATACCTACCTCATCGCAATGGTTTGGCGTTACTTATAAAGAAGATGCACCAGACGTAAAAGCAAGTGTTGACGCTCTTGTTGCATCGGGAGAGTACCCATCTTCACTTTGGTAAAATAATTAATTTTTATTTGAATAATAAAATGGTGGTTTATTTTGATAAAAATCCAAAATAAATCACCATTTTTATTAAAAGACAATTTGAAAAAATAAATTAAGCTACAATCACGCAGCGGCAATCTATCAAAACTACAAATTTTTAAAATGCAAGCATTTGTTTGATTATGTTGACTTTAACAAGAAATACTGTTCCATCAGCCAAAAAATATACTAAAAGCACCATCTTTATTATAATTGAAGTACTTCTAACAATCGGTAAGGCGAAAGCTTGTTAAATTAATAATTATACAAACATTAAAAAAGCCGTACTTAACGTACAGCTTTTTTAATAATTAGTTCTAAAAAAATTAATTGCTGCCAACTACCATAAACACTACATCTTCCATCTTTTTAACTTGCTGGGTTCTTTCCAATTTTTTAAGTTCATTACCAGAAGGAGTTTTTATATTCTGGTACTGGTTATCATCTTTCTTTAACTGATCAATCAATTTGAAGATATTTTTAGCTTTGGCTGCATATACTACACCATCAGCTTTTGAATCTTTTGCAGTAATTATACCTATCAACTCTCCATTGCGGTTAATAACCGGGCCACCACTGTTTCCCGGATTAGCAGATACAGTTAATTGGTATGCCGTACTATCTCCATCGCTACCTGATTTTGCACTTACATAACCCTCACCATAAACAATTTCGTTACGAGGAAAACCTAAAGTAAAAAACTGTTCGCCTAATTCAGCATTATTTCTTTTAATACTAAAAGGTAAATTAGTAATAATTTTATAAGCTGTATCGGTAATTTTAAGTATTGCTAAATCCACACTATTATCAATGTAAATAGTTGATGCAGTAAAATAATCTCCTTTACTGTTTTCAACATAAATATTTTTCATTTTGTTGAGCACATGTGCATTGGTAATTAAATACCCGCTTCCATCAATTAAAAAACCTGTAGCCCTGTAATCTGCCTTTACTTCCATCTTTGGAGGCGTAGTGCTGGATTTGGTACTTTTTAATTTACTCACCTCCTTATTAGTTTGATTTATACGCTCAACCAACTCACTATAGTATTCATTTCCATTCTTTTTAGTATAAGTGATCATTAAACCAGACGTAAGCAATGAAATAAAACCAGCAATGGAGGCCGCTACCGCTACGCTACGCTTGTATTTAGCCCATAAACTAACTACTTTGGCCTTTCCACTTAATACAGGTACTGCAATTACACCTTCTAAGGTAAGTTTTGAGTCAACCTCCAAAAGTGTATGTTTAAATAATTTAGTAGCATTGTACTTGTCAATTCCTTGTAAAAAATAAATATTTTCTACTACAAGTTGATCAACTTCCGGATTATTTTTTCTCAGCTCTTCAAAAACCAGCATTTCATCAACAGACATCTCCCCTGCTACATAACGCTCTACAGCTTCTATTAAAAGTACATCTTCCATAAATCAAGCATTTTTATATTGTGCAAAAAACAATTTCTTTAATCTTACCAGGCACTTATATTTTTGTGTTTTTGCATTATCAGAATTAGTATATCCAAAGTTGGTGGCAATTTCTGTCATACTCTTTTTTTGCAAGTAGTACGCATCTAATAAACTTTTGCAAGGCTCTCCTATTTTCCCCATCGCATGCTCCATCAGCATAAAATCATCATTTCTTTTTTCATGGTCCTCTACATCTTCTTCTACAGGAACTATATCTTCTATGCTTTCTACTTGTGTACTATACTTATTTAGATGTTGTAGCCTTTTAAGCCATAATCTTCTACAAACAGAGTATAAATAAGTTTTTAATTGACAACTTAATAAAAACGTTGTGTCTCTCGACTTTTCATAAAGTACTACCATCGCCTCCTGAAAAATATCTCTTGCCTCATCTACAGAGCCATTGTTACTTAAAATAAACGACTGAATCATAAGGTAATTCTCACGATAAATTGTTTCTACTGAAATTTTATCGCCTTGAGCTAAGCCTTTAATTAGTAATTGTTCTTTATCTATAGTACTCACTAGATGTATATTAATACTTTATAGGTTGCAATAGTAACCCAAATCACCGAAAAAAAAATATTTTTCAAAAGCAAGGTTACCTTTTTAAATGATTTGTATTAATGAATATAATTTAAAACTTAAAAATCACAACAAATGAAAAAAGTACTTTTTGTTTTCGCTATCGCTGCAGCTTTCGCAGCTTGTACAAATGCCGCTGAAACATCTGCAACTGCAACTGCAGATTCTATCAAAACTGCTGATTCTTTAGCTGCTCTTGCTGTTTCAGTTGATTCTACTATTAAAGTTGATTCTACTGTTAAAGTTGATTCTACTATGAAGGTTGATTCAATTAAGAAGTAATTAATATCCGGTTTTGTTGCTTGTAAAAATCAACCGGATTCTATATAAAGATTTTCATATGGCAAGCAATCGTTAAAGTCGCCCCTATTCTTAGGGGCGACATTTTTTGTACTAAAACCCAAGCCGGTATTCGTTTTACTCTTTTTACTAAATAATTTTATTGGCAAATAAATTATTCTTTCTTATTTTTATTTTTTAAATGAATAATACAAACAAATATTTCCATTTTTATTTTAGCTACTTTTTAAGAAGTGGCCGGAAAATTTGTTGCAAATCATAAAAATTAAAAACAAAAAAAATCCCGGCAATAACTGCCGGGATTTTTTTTTGGATTTTACAAGTAAAAAATAAAAAATGAATAACCAAAACAGCTTACAAAGAAACACGCCAGAATTAAGCAACCCCACTCCCAAAAAAAATATCGCTATTCAGGGTTACGAAGGATGTTTTCACCAGGAGGCAGCTTCAATCTTTTTTGGAAAAAATATAAATGTGGTTTGCTGTGCAAATTTTAGAGATGTAATTAAAATTGCTGCAAGTAAAAAAGAAAGTGATGGTGGTATAATGGCCATAGAAAACTCAATAGCAGGTAGTATTTTACCTAATTATAACTTATTACAAAAAAGTAGCCTTAAAATAGTTGGCGAAGTTTACTTACAAATAAAACAAAATCTCCTTGTTAACCCTGGTGTAAAATTAGAGGATATTAAAGAAGTTCATAGTCATCCTATGGCAATACAACAATGCTTTGGTTATTTAGATAAATTTAACTGGAAATTGGTTGAAACGGAGGATACTGCATTGAGTGCCAAGCATATTCATAAACACCGAAGTAAACATATTGCTGCTATTGCAAGCAAATTAGCAGGAGAAATATATCAGTTACATAATATTGCGCCTGGCATTCATACGCTTAAAAACAATTATACCCGTTTTTTAGCTTTGCAAAGAAAAGATGATGCCAAAGAAATTGAAAATGCAGATAAGGCCTCAATCAATTTCCATACAGACCACTCAAAAGGCAGCCTGGCTAAGGTTCTTACTAAAATTGCCGCTGCTGGCATTAACCTAAGCAAATTGCAAAGCATGCCTATACAAGGGAGCGATTTTAAATACCTGTTTTATGCTGATCTTGAATTTGAAACACACAATCAACTAACCAAGGTATTAGAATCTATAAAAATGATAACAGAAGATTTACAAATTCTTGGGATTTACAAAAACGGGAAAGTTAATTGAGCTCATTTTAAGCTATAAATAAAATAACTACATCAATAAAAAAAACAAACCTAATGCAAACTGCAAAAAGATTGAACAATATAGGCGAATATTATTTTTCTACAAAATTGAGAGAGATTGATTCGCTGAATAAACAAGGGAAAAACATTATTAATCTTGGTATTGGTAGTCCAGATTTGCCCCCACATCCTGCGGTAATAAAAGTATTACAGGAAGAAAGTGCAAAGCCAAATGTACATGCTTATCAATCTTACAAAGGAAGCCCGGTTTTACGAAATGCCGTTGCTAAATGGTATAAAAAGTGGTACCAGGTAAACTTAGATGCAGATACAGAAATACTCCCTTTAATTGGCAGTAAGGAAGGTATTATGCACATTTGTATGACCTATTTTGAGCCCGGAGTTGGTGTATTAATACCCAACCCGGGCTACCCAACTTATGCAAGCGCTGTAAAAATATCGGGAGCCACTCCAATTACCTACGAGTTAAAAGAAACTAATAATTACGAGCCTGATTTTGAGGATTTGGCTCAACTGGTAAAAGTAAATGAAGATTCTACCACCCAAAAAATTAAAGGAATTTTTGTAAACTATCCTCACATGCCTACAGGGCAATTGCCCTGCAAAGCTTTATTTGAAAAATTTGTAGCATTTGCAAAGCAGTATCAAATTTTAATCATTCACGACAATCCTTATAGTTTTATTTTAAATGATGAGCCGATGAGTTTGTTGGCAATTGATGGTGCAAAAGAAGTAGCGATCGAATTAAATTCGCTTAGCAAAAGCCATAATATGGCAGGCTGGCGTGTTGGAATGTTGTGCGGTGCCAAAGAGAGAATTGATGAAGTAATCAGGTTTAAAAGCAATATGGACAGCGGTATGTTTTTACCAGCGCAGCTAGCTGCTGCTAAAGCATTAGAACTTGATGAGGTGTGGCACCAATCTATCAACGAAATTTATACTAAAAGACGTAAAAAAGTTTTTCAATTATTAACGTTGGTAAATTGCAAATTTAGTGAATTGCAGGCAGGCATGTTTGTGTGGGCTGCAATACCTGATAACTACACAGACGGATATGAGTTGAGCGATAAGGTATTGTACAATTGCAATGTATTTATTACGCCTGGTGGTATTTTTGGCAGCGCCGGCAATAAATATGTAAGAGTAAGTTTATGTACAACAGAAGAAAAAATAGACGAGGCCATACAAAGAATAAGCAGTAAAATGTAGAAAGATGATATTTAATAATGTAACCATTGTAGGTGTTGGTTTAATAAGCGGATCTTTTGCATTAGCAATGAGAGAAAAGGACCTGGCTACTAATATAATTGGTGTAAGCAGAACAACAGCTAGCCTTATCCGGGCAAAAGAACTGGGTATTATTGATGAGGCGTTACCACTTGAAGAAGCTATTACGAAAAGCGACCTTATCTATGTAGCTATTCCTGTAGATGCTACCATCCCTGTAATGCAGAAAATAATGGATTTGGTAACAGATAAGCAAATTGTAGCAGATGCCGGATCCACAAAATTTGCGTTATGTAAAGCTTTGGAAAACCATCCAATGAGAAAGCAATTTGTAGCAAGCCACCCAATGTGGGGAACAGAATACAGCGGCCCGGAAGCTGCTGTGAGAGGCGCTTTTGCCGGAAGAGCTTGCGTAATTTGCGAAAAAGAATTGAGTGATGAAAGCGCAGTAGAAAAAATTGAGTTTATATACAAAACACTTGGCATGAATATTATTTATATGGATGCTAAAAGCCATGATACACATGCTGCATACGTAAGCCATATTTCTCACATTACATCTTTTGCTTTGGCTAATACTGTACTGGAAAAAGAGAAAGAAGAAGATACTATTTTTGAACTGGCAGGTGGTGGTTTTGAAAGTACGGTAAGATTAGCCAAAAGTAATCCTGCTATGTGGGCACCAATTTTTATGCAAAATCGAGAAAATGTGCTGGATGTTTTAAATGAACATATATCTCAGCTAAGAAAATTTAAAACAAGTCTTGAAAAAGAAAACTTTGAATATTTAGTTGAACTAATGAACAATGCCAACAAAATAAAAAGAATTTTAAAGTAAAATACCTGGCTGATGGAAAAAGAGCCCTGCTGGTTCATTGAAATTATTTAACCAAAATGTAAATAAGATAATTGGAATTGCTGCAAAAGATGACATCGGGCAAATACAAATTGTAAGAAATTCTGTGAATGAGAATATATTAAGCAACCCTTCACCAATAACCGATGCGGCAGTAGAAGAAAATACAGAAATTAATGGAAAAAGTTAGATTGATGATACAGAAAAATTTATACCATGATTTGCTATTGCCGATGTAAAAGCTAGTAATATCCGGGCACTATTTTTACACCCTGCTATTGAAGGCAAAGGAATAGGCAAAGCATTACATAACATACTGATGGATTGGTATTTTACCCAAAAAAATGAAAATTGCCGGCTAAGTACAGATGCTAAAAGCAGGGTGGCAACTTATTATAGAATGCAAGGTTGGAAAGCGATTGGCAATTATAAAAAAAAATTAGAAATGAGCTTTGAGTTGCAGATAAAAAAAAGCCGCAATCAAAAAATTACGGCTCTTCAATTATATCTAATTTTAAAATTAAATCGTTCTGTTGGTATCAAAATTTTCAAGCTCTTTAGATACTGCATTTAAAAAAGTAGAGCCAAGCGCACCATCAATAATTCTATGATCGTAACTTAAAGAAATGTACATCATGTGGCGGATAGCAATGCTGTCGCCTTGTGGCGTTTCTAACACCATTGGCCTTTTCTTTATTGCACCAACTGCCATTATTGCTACCTGGGGTTGGTTTATAATTGGTGTACCCATGATAGTGCCAAAAGTGCCAACATTGGTAAGTGTAAAAGTTCCACCTATTGTATCATCGGGCTTTAGTTTACCAGACCTTGCAGCAGTAGCTAATCCATTTACCTTTTTAGTAAGGCCGGATAAATTTAATTGATCTGCATTTTTTATTACAGGCACTATCAAATTACCAGATGGTAAAGCAGTGGCCATTCCAATATTTAAATCTTTTTTTATGATGATCTTTTCCCCTTCAACAGAACTACTGAGGAGTGGATATTTTTTAATACATTTTACAATTGCCTCAATAAAAATTGGCGTATAAGTGATTTTTTCCCCTTCCCTTTTTTCAAAATCTCTTTTTACTTTTTCTCTCCATAATACAAGATTAGTAACATCACATTCTGCAAAGCTGGTTACATGTGCACTAATATGTTTACTGTCTACCATGTGCTTTGCTATCAGCTTACGCATTCTATCCATTTCAATTACTTCCACATTACCAACATACAGTTGTGGTGAAGATGCCGGTTGTATTTGAGGTACAATTTGAGGAGTAAAATAAGGTTGATCTTCAGTAGAAATTACAGGAGTTGTACCTGATGAAACAGGCAAATTTTCAACAGATTTTCTCCCCTCTATAAATGCTATAATATCTCTTTTACTTACTCTTCCATCCTGACCTGTACCCTCAATTTTTTCCAGGTCAACCATACTCATACCTTCTTGCTGGGCTATATTAAGCACAAGAGGAGAATAAAATTTTATAGAATTACTGTTATTTAATGCTGCGTTTTGATTGGTTTGTATTGTAGCAACAGGTTGAAAAGGTATATTTTCTATATGTTCAACCATCTTAGCATCTTCATATTCTTTAGCTATTGTGGCAGGTGGTTGAGATTGGGTAACAGCAGATGTAGCACCAACTCTAATGGTAGCAATAACGGCACCAATAGGTACCACATCATTTGTAGCAAAAAACACCTGCTCCAAAACACCCGCTGTTGTTGAGGGTACTTCGCTATCTACCTTATCTGTAGCAATATCTAAAACTGTTTCATCTTCTGCAATAAGATCACCCGGATTTTTGTGCCATTTTAAAATGGTGGCTTCCATTATACTTTCTCCCAGTTTTGGCATTACCAAATCAACTAATGGCATATAATAATTTGAAATTTAAAATAAATTGTATGATTTTGAAAAGCAACTACCTCAAATCAAATAAAGCAATCGCCTTCAAAGATAATTATATTTCCCTTGCATACCATTTGCCATATTGTGTGGGTACATTTCAAATTGAAAAGCGCCTGGTGATTGGTATGGACGCCAATCACGGCCTAGCAAAAGTCGGTGCCCCCCTCCTACCAAAATCCGGAGCAACAATTTGAAATGCTCCCTATTGCATACCTATTTATTTTTTATAGAAAAGTATAAATTCTATTAAAAAACCGTAGGTATTATAAATGCAAAAGACCCGATAGAAATCGGGTCTTTGTTTACGAACCTAATTCGGTTCTGTAACCCCCAAAGAAAACATCTTGTTTACCAAGCACAAGCGGTTTAAATCCTTGAGGTTTCATATTAAACGACGTTACTGCAGAAATATTTTATACAATTCAAAATATGTTCTGTCTACAATAAAAGTGGTAATTTATTTTGCTATTATCCATAAAAAAAACTGCTACATTTTGCAGCAGCTTTTTTTTTAATTTATTTATCTGAATGTTTATTTAATATGCAGCAATGTGAGTAAAGGCATTTCCATTGGCGCCTGTCCAAACAACTTTATAATAAAATGCACCACCTGGGCATACTGTTACAGGAACGCCAGTTGCATCTAAACCAAATGTAGTAATGGTAGTTACAACTGGTCCGGTATGTTTAATTTGTCCACTTACTAATCTAAAATCACAGCTTTGCTTTACAACTAATGGCTCAATAATAGCACTTGTAAAACTTTTGTCAAATCTGTTGATACCCCATTCTGCTATTCCACCTCCCAAGGCACTAATACCAGTTACTGAAATAACAATACCGTTATTGTAAGTAAAAGTGCGTCGTTTTGCAATTTGCCAATTACGCATTGTGCCATCATCAAATGTTACACTCATAGCACTGCTTGTTACTTCGTGCACAATTGATGATAACCTTGTTGCCAGATTACGAAGCTTTCCGCCAGAAACATTCTTAATAGTTTTACTGCCATTAATGGTAATATACTTACCATCCGACTTACGGGTAATTTTTAAATTTTGAAAAGCGACTGTATATGATGCACCTTGCCTTATCCAACGAAAATCAGGTGCAAAACTAATTACAACAACTCCTGTTCGGGTGCGATTTCCAAAACAATTTGCTCCACTATAAGTAATGGTAATTGTTTTTGAATTGTTCGCAGTATCAACGGTAACCGAGGCATCACAGGTAAAAGGAAGTTGGGGACTTAAAGGGCTTTCGCCTGCATAAGAACCGCCTAAATTTTCAATGGCGGCATTTGCATCATTAACTGCTGCATCTGTTTCATTGGTAAATCTTGCCTGGTCATCAGACTGCACTTGAAATTCTGTAATGGCATCTGCAGCAACTGTTTCAGTTTTTTTGCATGATGAGAAAAATAAACCTACGGATAAGGTAGCTAACATTAAATGGCTGATTTGCTTTTTCATAAAAAAGTTTTATAATTTAAAATTTGGTTGCCATTTAAAGACCACCATACTTTAACATAGTTTAAAGAACCTGGACTTTTCTTTTAAAACGCTGCAGTACAATTTTAATTTCTATTACAGGGGATTACTAAAATGGGGAGCTTCTTATTTGAAGTATTTAATTAAACCGGATTTTGTAGTAGAAAATGTATTA
>JBBQTZ010000035.1:0-27200 GCA_038234405.1 Chitinophagales bacterium | reverse complement strand
CGGTAGGTCAAAATAAAAATACGCTTCCATTCTGCGGTCGTGCAGGTGCGATGGCATGGTGTTCCAAATGCTGCCGGGTTTAAAATTGGTAACGCCCAGCATTAACTGGCAACTCTTTAATCCATCTGGATGTATGTACTTGTTAATGGTACGGTGGTTGGCAGTTTCGGCACTACCCATTTCGGCAGGCGTGGCAGCCGTAGATTTCATTAACTGCGTAGGGTGTTCCATGTGCGCCGGGCACGAGAAGAAGATAAACTTGGTGGCTGTTTCGCCTGCATCGGTGCCTGCAAATACAATTTCTTTTTTTCCTTTGCCAATGTAAAGGCAATCCAGTTTATCAAGTACAAATGTTTCGCCATCTACTGATACACTTCCGCCATTGCCAATATTTACGATACCCATTTCCCTTCTCTCTAAAAAATAATCACTTTTTAGCGCATCGTAAGTACCTAACGTTAACGCTGCAATACCTGGTGTGGCAGCGCCCACAATCATGCGGTCGTAATGCGTATATACACATTTAATGCTGTTGATTTCTACCAATTTATCAAGCAAAAATTTCTCCCTTATTTGTTGTGTGTTGTATTTTACAAAGTCTTCAGGATGCACCTGGTGAATGATCTTCATGATTTTTTATTTTAAATTGATTACAAATTTATTTTCTAAAACTTTTCCACTATTGGTGAATCTGTTGTTTTTTTGTTCGTGCTCGGCTCTTACATTATCCTCATAAACGAGCACTGTATTATTTGGGTTACAACTGTTGAATAAGTTGTTTTGTAAAAGAGAATTTTGCACACCAAATAATTTAATGAGCGCTTCGTTATTATTACAATTATTAATGTTGTTGTTGGTAAAATAAAGCGTTGGCCCCATGGTGCTTTCATCTGTTCCGCCTCTGTATAAATTTAACAGCAAGCCCTTGTTGTTTTCGAACCTGCAATTAGCAATACCCATATTTTCAACATTGTAATAACCTTTGTTATCTGTTTCATCTTTTAAGCTGAAGAGGTTACTATTGCAGGAGATAAATGCCGTGTTTGTAATTGAAATTTCATCTGCATACGATGTTTTTAGTGCAAGTAAAAAAATAGCTGTTTGTATATTTTTAAATTTACAACCGTCTATTTCAACAGCATAATGAATGCAATTGCTTGTGGTATCAGTAGCAATAAAGGCATCGGCTATTAAAGCTTTTCCATTTACAATAAGCTTTGATAATTTTAATTGGTTGTTTCCCGTTACCTTAAATAATGATGGAAGGCTACTGTTCGATTTGAAAATGATGGGTACGTTTTGCCCCTGAATACTGGTATTTTTATTGATGACGATCGGTTTATCAAACTCATATAACAAGCCGGTTAATTGAATATTATAATTTGATTTGTCTGTTGCGAGATAATTGTAAACGGCTGCTGCGTCTTTGCATGAAACGGCAACGGCTGCGACTGTTTTATCCTTTACAGCAGCGGATTTCCACTGAACGCCCATTTTTTTTGCGTTAGTGTACATCCATTTAAAATAGCTTAAATCGGTAGATCCAATATTGTTTGATATTGGCTTCAGCAGTCTTTTATTTTCCTGTTGCTGTATTGAAGCTGGCAAAATTGCTGTACTACTCGTTGAAGTATGAACCGGAAACGTAGTTGCATCCCATTTTTGCAAACGGATGTTTGCTTTTTTAAAACCTTTTGAGCTTGTCGTTCTATATTGTTTGCTGATAATGTTGCCTGAAAAATAAATGCTGTCGGTATTTGAAAAGGAATAATACAATGGCATAGCCTCGTCGTTGTAAAAAATATTATTGAACAGGTATACGTTTATTGGTGGTACTGCTCTTTCCACATCGGCACCTTCGCCTACACTAAACGGGGTGCAATTGTAAAAGCTGTTGTTGGCTATTACCGCATCACGTACAGGAAGATAACGGTTGGGTGGTGAATTAAATACCCCATTCATAATGGCCAATGGCGATCTAAAGCCTTCACCTTTGCAACTATAAAAAAAGTTATGTACTATCCAGTTGCCTTCGTTTATTACACGAACCCCGCCCGAACCTTGTTTGCCGTTACCCCAAAACAAATTCCCTTCAACAGTATTGTTATTACCATGCCTTAAAACAACTGCTCCCTGGCATTCTTTAAACACATTCCCCCTTACAATATTGCCACACGATTTTATAGAAATAATTTCTGTTTCGCCGTCGCAATATTCAAACAAATTATTTTTTATAACGGTGTTGCTGTAAAAAGTACAGTGTTGCGAAACGCCCACCCTTATTATTTCTCCGCCGTTGCTGCCCAAAGGTTTTCTAATGCCAAAATAGTTGCTGTCAATGCTGTGATCGTTCATTCGGCTTCTCTCATCTTCTAAAATAACGGCCATTAAAACCCCCAAATTTGTTTTGTTTAAAAAGCTGCAGTGGTCTATTCTGTTATTTTTGCCGTGTAAGGCCACCCAATAATTTTCATCTAATCTTTTAAAGTTGTTAAACCCATCTATCAGGCAATTGGTAATGCGGCAATTATTGGCAACTGTTCCTTTTTCTGTAAACTCCCATACGCTGCCATTTGCAGCATTTCCTTCTGTGAAAAACAACCCATCAACTGTAATGTAATTGCCGCTTATTCGTAAACTACTTTTGCCTTTTATAATTACCTGCCCTTTTTTTTCTGCTTTAAAAATAATGGGTTCGGTTGCAGTGCCGCTGCACGATAACTGTATTTTAATATTTTGCCATACCCCGTTCTGTAAAATGATGATGTCGCCGGGCAACGCATTTTTATTTGCCTGCTTTAGTTCCGCCTCGTTTTTTACAAAAATTGTTTTAGCCTCGCCGGTGGTTACCAATGCGCACGAACAAAATAATAAGATCATTAATTTTTTCATCAGCTATTTTTTATATCAATTCTTTTAGATGACTCCCGTATAAACAATTTGGGCTTAATCACAATTTCTCTCTCTGACATGTCAGCATCGCTATGCAACATTTCTATAAAAAGCCTTGCGGTAGCTTTACCTATTTCAAAAGCATACATTTCAACACTTGAAATAGACGGTGTTACAAAATTGGTTACAGGTTCATTATTAAAACCCACCAACCCAATGTCGTACGGCATACGTAACCCCTTTTCTTTTATAGCAAGCATAGCACCAATAGCCATTCGGTCGCTTATAGTAAAAATAGCATCCGGCTTGTTTTTTACAGAGAGCAACTCCTTGGTAGCTTCGTAGGCATACCGTTGGTTAAAATCGCAATGAACCATTAAATTTTTATCTGCCTTTCTGCCATTTTGTTTCAGTGTTTGTAAATAACCTTCCATTCTTTTATTACTGATATTTAAATTTTCAGGCCCCGCAAGTATGGCTATTTTTTTATAACCCTGGTCAATTAAATGTTGCGTTGCCTGAATAGCGCCGTCCACATTATCAAGCCGTATTTTTGGTGCTTTTATGCTGTTAATTACCCTGTCAAACAAAACAAGTGGTATATTTTTGTTTTGAATATTTTTAATATGCTCATACACTTTTGTTTCACTTGATACAGAAACAATAAACCCATCAACAAGGCTTTCCATCAACCTTTTTGTATTAACTATTTCTCTTCCAAAACTTTCATCGCTCTGGCAAACCATTACGGTATAGCCTGCCTCCAGCGCCACTTCATCTATTCCTTTTACCATGGTGGCCAACACATAATCGAGGTTAGGGATTATAACACCAATGGTATGCGTTTGCCTGTTCAATAAACTCAACGCAAGTCTGTTTGGCTGATAATCCAATTGTTCAGCCAGTGCTTTAACTGCTTTTTTTGTTTCAGGCTTTACATCTGTAGCATCACGAAGTGCCCTGCTAACTGTTGATGTAGATAGGTGAAGAGCAATCGCAATGTCCTTAATCGTTGTTTGTTTTTCCATTTCGAATAATTAAAAGTAAGGGTTGTTTTTTAATATTTTCGGGAAATTACCGGTTACGTTCCCGGCAACGTTCTCGCTATCAAAAATATATAATCATTCAATAAAAACCCACATTATGTGAATAGCATTCAATTTTTATTTAAAAAATTTAGTTAATATATACATGTTATTAAATTGCTAAGAAAATTAATGGCTCTAATATTACGATGCGATTGTTATGGCTATGTAGATTTTAATATCGGAATTTTATGTATGATAGCTGATATTATATATTTTTCTGCTGCTTTTCTTTCTGCGTTTTTAATTTCTATTTATATGCTGATGTTACAAAATAAAATTGCCATAATTACCGGGGGAGCAAGGGATATAGGACGCCAGGTTTCTGAAAAGTTGGCTGCCGCCGGAGCAAGGGTCTGCATTAATTATTTTAATGATGAAGTAAAAGCAAAAGAAACATTGGCTTCAATAAAAAGTAATGGCGGTGAAGGCATCATTGTAAAAGGCGATATGACAAAAGCTGCGGATGTTAAAAATGTATTGGAAGCCTGTACTGCGGCTTTTGGTAACAGGATTGATATTTTGGTGAATGTTGCAGGAGGATTAATGGGTAGAAAATTATTGGCAGATATGGATGAACCATTTTGGGATGCAGTAATGGATGTTAATGTAAAGTCTGCTTTTTTGGTTACCCAGGCGGTAGTGCCGCACATGAATGATGGAGGCGCTATTGTAAATTTTAGCAGCCAGGCAGCAAGAGATGGCGGTGGTTTTGGTGCGGTAGCTTACTCATCTGCTAAAGGCGCAGTACTTACTATGACTAAAGGATTGGCCAAAGAACTGGGACCAAAAGGAATAAGGGTAAATTGTATAAGCCCGGGCATGATTGATACCACATTTCATAATACGTTTACCAAAGAGGAGGTTCGTAAAAACGTGGCCTCATCAACACCTTTAAGAAGAGAGGGTGAAGCAAGAGAGGTAGGCGACCTTGCTTTGTACCTTGTTAGTGAAGCATCTTCCTTTATTACGGGCGCAAGTATAGAAATTAATGGTGGAACTTATTTTGTTTAAAAAATTAAATTGACTGCTTAGCTTATTATGAGAAAACTGTTTACGATATTATTGACTGTTATAAGTTCACAATTATTTGCACAGCAACATCCCGTAGCATTTGCAACAAAGGCAGATTTGATGGCTGTAAAAAGCAGCCTCACTAAGAATGTATTAATAAATGAATCATACACAGAAATAAAAAATTCGGTTGATAAATGGCTCGGAAAAGATATTGATGTACCGTTGCCAAAAGATGCTGCAGGTGGTTACACACACGATAAACACAAAGAGAATTATACCTTAATGTTTAACAGTGGCCTCCTGTATCATTTAACCGGCGATGCTAAGTATGCAATGCTTGTTAAAAAATTATTTTTAAAATATGCCGCCTTAAATCCCACATTAAAAAACCATCCACAAGCCACCAGTGCTTACCCGGGTAAACTATTCTGGCAGGCATTGAATGATGCAAACTGGCTTGTATATGCCGGGCTTGCATTTGATTGTATTCACGATTATTTATCTGTTGAAGAAAGACAACAAATTACAACAGGAGCCTTTAAACCATTGGTAGATTATTTTACAAAGGATATAAAAAATTGGTTTAATCTAATTCACAACCATGCAGTATGGGCATGCGCCGGTGTAGGTATTGTTGGCGTGGCTACAGATAATGAAGACTATGTGCAAATGGCTTTGTATGGCACCAATAAAGACGGCAAAGCAGGTTTTATTGCCCACATGAATGGATTGTTTTCGCCGGACGGATATTACAATGAAGGTCCTTATTATACCCGGTATGCTGTGTTGCCATTTTACTTATTTGCCAATGCCATTAACAATACAAAACCGCATTTAAAAATATTTGAACACCGCAATAATATTTTGCAAAAAGCATTGAATGGCGCTTTGCAGCAAACCAATTTAGATGGCCGGTTTTATAGTTACAACGATGCGTTAAAGGAAAAAGATTTTACCTCCAACGAACTGGTAGTGGCAATAGATATGGCGTGGCAGGTGTATGGCGCCAATGCTGCGTATTTGCCAGTTGCCAAAGCGCAGGGCCGTGTAATATTAAATAAAGGCGGCGTAAGCATTAGTGAGGCATTGCAAAAAGAAAAAAATATAGCGGCTTTTTATCCCTACCAATCAATTGAGTTTACAGATGGTGCCAAAGGCGATGAAGGTGGTGTTTCTATAGTGAGGTCAGGCAAAGGAAAAAACCTTACCTCGTTAATTTATAAATACAGTTCACATGGTCTATCACATGGCCACTACGATAAATTAAATATCACTTTGTACGATAACGGTAATGAGGTTTTACAGGATTACGGTGCTGCCCGTTTTATTGGTATTGAACAAAAATGGGGCGGCCGTTACCTGCCCGAAACCAGAACCTATGCACAGCAAACTATTGCACATAATACCATTACGGTAGATGAAACTAGCCACTTTAAAGGCATTGAAAAAGAAAGTGAAAAATACAGTCCGGTAAAATTATTTGGGAATGTAGGCATAGAAAATATACAGGTGGTTTCTGTGTTAGATGATAAAGCTTATGCTGATGTAAAACTACATCGCAGCATTTATATGTTGAAGTTGCCGGGAGAAACAAAACCATTAACCATTGATATTTTTAGGGCGTTGGCCAATGGACCGCATCAATATGATTTGCCCTTTAATTATTTAGGCACGGTGGTTAGTACAAACTTTAAATACAATGCATTTACCAACAGCCAAAAAACATTGGGTAGTAAAAATGGCTACCAGTTTTTATGGAAAGAAGCAGAAGCTACATTGAATAACCCATTTGCCCAATTTACATTTTTAAATGGCAGATCGTTTTATACCATTTCATCTTTAACCGGAGATTCATCCAACATCTATTTTACAAGAATGGGTGCTAATGATCCTGACTTTAATTTAAGGCGGGATCCATCTTACATTATCCGTACAAAAGGCACGAACCAAACATTTATAAATGTAGTAGAGATACATGGCAATTACAGTGAGATTGCGGAAGTAGCCAGTGCTTCTTATTCTTCTGTTTCAAAAGTAGAAACACTACAGGATGATGAAAATTACACCGCCGGAATGATAACATTTAAGGGCAAAAAATTAATTGTTATTCAGGCAAATAAAAATTTTGATATTAATGCCAAACACAACTTTAGCAGAGAAGGAATAAACATTAACTGGGTTGGGCCGTATTGCATACAATATGATGGCAACCTGATAAAATAAACAGCAATTTTTAAACATAAATAAAAAAATATGTCAACATTACCGGTTACAGAAATTAACTCTAAAGCCTTTATAGAATATGAAAGTATTGAATGGCAACAAATGGCAGAAGGGGTAAAGAGAAAGATTATGGCTTACGATGAAAAGCTAATGCTGGTGAGGGTTGAATTTGATAAAGGCGGTGTTGGCAGTTTGCACCAGCATTACCATGTACAGATTACCACAGTGGAAAGCGGCATTTTTGAAGTGGAAATTAGCGGCGTGAAAAAAGTATTAAAAGCCGGCGATGTTTTTTATGTGGCGCCAAATTTAATACACGGCGCAGTTTGCCTGGAGGCAGGTGTTTTAATAGATGTGTTTAGCCCAATGAGAGAAGATTTTTTTTGATCCGGTAAAAAATGATTGAATGATTCGCAAAGCAACCTTATTGATATTTATTACAGCGGCACTTGCCGTTCATTTTGCTTCAGCGCAGGGTGATAAAGTTGTACCGGTTATTTTCTCTTACGATGCAGCTATACTTTCTGCTAACAAGTCTAAAATAAAAGCAAACGATTTATTACTGTGTGCGGCTTACAAACAACTATTGAAAGACGCAGACAAGGCTTTAAACCTAAAGCCTATGAGTGTGATGGAGAAAACAAACAAACCTCCAAGCGGCGATAAACATGACTACATGAGCCTTGCCCCTTATTTTTGGCCAGACCCTTCTAAACCAAATGGTCTTCCTTATTTGAGAAAAGATGGAGAAACAAATCCGGAGGTGAAAGACTATAAAGACAAGGAATATTTACCCAAACTATGTGAAGCTGTAAATACTTTAGCATTAGCATATTATTTTTCTGGCAATAACAAATACGCAAATCATGCTGCACAGTTAATAAGGGTTTGGTTTCTGGACAAGGATACCCGCATGAATCCAAATCTTAATTATGCCCAGGCTATGAAAGGCATAAACGATGGACGGGGCGCAGGACTTATTGACACAAGGCACTTGATTAAAGTAGTAGAAGGAATTGGCTTTTTAAACAGTTCAAAAAGCTGGTCGGCAGCAGACCAGCGTGGAATGGTACAATGGTTCACCGATTTTTTAAACTGGATGCAAACCAGTAAGAATGGTATGGATGAAATGAATGCTAAAAACAACCATGGCGTTTGGTATGACGCACAAAGATTGTCGTTTGCCTTATTTACCGGCCAAAAGAATGTAGCAAAAAAAATTGTTTTACATGTGCAAACACGTTTAGATAAGCAAATGGATGATAATGGAAATTTCCCCGCTGAACTCGAAAGAACCAATTCGTTGCACTACACAGTATTTGTTGTGGAGCCATTATTTATGATTGCACAAATGGCAAAACCTACCGGTATTGATTTGTTTAATTACACAAGCACTTCCGGCAAATCTTTAAGCAAAGCATTTTACGCACTGCAACCTTATTTAACACAGGAAAAAAAATGGACGGGGCAAGAAATTAAGAAGTTTGATTTTGATGAGGCAATTCCATTGTTGGTATATGGGGCTGATAAATATAACTGTATTACTTGTACTGCCGCTGTTAATAGACTGGCTGCAGACAAAACTGAAAAATTGAGAATTCGATTGTTTACAAATATTGATTTATAAAATAAAAACTGCTAAAATGAAAAAAATGCAATGCTTGATTTTAATGCTGGTGTTTTTCACTTGTGGGAATGTAATGGCCCAAAAAACAATAACCGGCAAAATCACTGATAAAGCCGGGGAACCACTTAATGGTGTGTCTGTGGTAACAAACAATAAAAAAGCTGGTACCACTACTAAAGAAAACGGAACTTATTCTATTGAGGTTCCTTCTTCTTCGTCGTCGCTGGTGTTTTCGTTTGTAGGTTACGCTTCTCAAACAGTATCCATAAGTGGCAAATCGGCTGTTAATATTGAATTAAGTGCCGAAGAAGGTACTGAAGCCGATGTTGTAGTAATTGGTTATGGCACACAAAAGAAATCCAGTGTAACGGGCGCTGTTTCAAAGTTTAAAAATGAACGTCTCG
Source organism: Chitinophagales bacterium (assembly GCA_038234405.1). Lineage (GTDB taxonomy): Bacteria > Bacteroidota > Bacteroidia > Chitinophagales > Chitinophagaceae > Ferruginibacter. The sequence continues at coordinate 17,952 of JBBQTZ010000035.1, read as the reverse complement.
ATGAGGCGCCAGTTTCCAGACTTGACCAGGCCTTGCAGGGAAAAATAGCTGGTGTGCAAATTCAGAATGTTGGCTCAGAGGCAGGCGTTGCCCCAAAAATAAGAATTAGGGGTTTGAGTTCTATTAACGCAGGTGCCAATCCACTTGTAGTTGTAGATGGTGTGCCCGTGCCTGATGGGCTGAGTTTTGTAAATTCTGCTGATGTAGAATCAGTAGAAGTATTAAAAGATGCAGCGTCGGCGGCTATTTATGGTTCAAGGGGGGCAAGTGGTGTTATTTTAATTACAACAAAAAGTGGCAAGTCATCTAAACCGAAGTACACGTTTAAATATTCGCAGGGGCAAAAAACAGCCTATAAGCTTTACGATATAATGACTGCAACTCAATGGGCTAACCTTTTATTTAGTGAGGCTGAATTAAAAAAGCTAGATCCAAGCGTGCCAGCAGTGCAACTTACAACTACGGGTATTGCGACAAATGAAGATAGGGCAGGTTTAATTATTGAAAGAGATATTATAGGAAAATCTACCGATTGGCAGGATTATGCCATTAGAAATGCGCAGGTAAGAAATATTGAAATGAGCGTTTCAGGCGGTAATAAGGATACAAAATATTATTTTTCTGGCATATACCAGAAGGACCAGGGTATGATGATAAATAGTGAGTACGATAGGTTTAGTGTTCGTAGTAAAATTGATGCAAAATTGAGTAATAGAGTAAAACTTACCCTCAATTTTAATCCATCATACATAAAAAGAGAGGCTCCATCTGAAAGGCTGCAGGACTTTGTTCGCTTCAGATCGTGGTTGCCAATATTCTTAGATGAAAAATCTGCATCATTTGTAAGGCAATTGCCCGCCAATGCTAATTTAAAAGCGGGAGACTGGTCTCAAGCACGTTATTTTAGTGGGCTTGTATACTCAGGCGTAATGCCCGATGGCAGCAACTGGACGAGTGCGCCAGGTACAGTTGTGCCATTTAATACCGCCAACCAAACACCGGCGTTTTCAATGGAAGCACAAAAAAATACTACTGATGAATACCGGCTTTTATCATCTGCTGATTTAACTATTAATATTTTACCAGGGCTTGATTTTAAGACCTTGGTGAGTGGATATGCAACCTATACAAAAGGTTTAAATTTTTCAAAAAGGGATGCAACACGAGCAGGAGATGTAAACAGCGGGGTGTATGATGATAGAATTAATGTGGATTTATTAAATGAAAACACTTTAAACTATAATAAGAAAATTAAAGCACATAATATCGGATTACTTGCCGGTTTTACTGCACAAAAAACTTCACTAAGAGATCAGCGTGTCGTTGGGCTTGATTACCCAAGTGATAATATAACCACTCTAAACACAGCTTTGTCTATTGACCGAGCCTCTTCATTTAATACCAGATTTAAAACTGGTTTGGTTTCTTATTTAGGAAGGGCAACCTACGCTTACAACGACAAGTATTTACTTGCAGCCAGTTTTAGAAGAGATGGTAGTTCATATTTTGCTCCAGGCAAAAAATGGGGAAACTTCCCATCTATCTCTGCAGGGTGGGTGGCCAGTAACGAAAAGTTTTTGAAGAGTATTAATTGGTTGAGTAGTTTAAAATTAAGAGGCAGTTATGGCCTTAGCGGAAACAACCGTATTGTTGATTTTGCTTACTTAGATATTCTTTCCCCAGCTAATTATTCTTTAGGGGCTGGTACAGGGTCACTTGTTGCAGGTCAAGCTGCATCAAGAGAAGTGTTGCCAAACCCTGATCTAACTTGGGAGCGCACATTTCAATACAACGGTGGAATAGATTTGGCACTTTTTAAAAGCGCCCTTTCCATTTCATTGGATGTATATCAGTCAAAAACAGAAGCTCTGTTACTTAGACAGGCATCACAGGCATTCACAGGTGTACCTTTTGCATGGAATAATTTGGGTAAGCTCCAGAATAGCGGTATGGAGTTAGAAATTACTTCTAACAATTTTAGGAAAAAGAATTTCAACTGGACCACTTCAGCTAATATTTCCTTTAACAGAAACAAGGTTTTAGAATTGGGTACCGAATCTCGCATTCTTAACCAAGGCGAACGTACAGAATTGTATCTTAATAAAGTTGGTGCACCATTGGTTCAATTCTTTGGCTACGTAACAGATGGAGTGTGGACTTCGCAAGCACAGATAGATGCTGAAATAGCAAAAGGATTAACCAGTCCCTTAACGCCTTATTTTGTACCTGGAGGCTTAAGATTCAAGGACATTAATGGTGACAACAAAATTAACTCAGACGATCGTACGGTAATTGGAAACCCTTACCCTGATTATACATGGGGAGTAACTAACTCATTCAAATATAAAAACTTTGATGTGAGCTTTTTATTGCAGGGCGTACAAGGCGGACAATTGGTAAACGGCGATGCGAACTACTTAGAAATAAAACGTACCACCAGAGCTTACAGCGATAATAGGTGGGTAAGTGCCTTATACCCCGGCGATGGCAAAACACCAGTAGCCAATGTGGGATTTCAAAACTGGCTGTTAACTGATTATGCTTTGGAAGATGCATCTTACTGGGCATTAAGAGAAGTTGGTATGGGATATACATTCCCTGCGAAATGGATAAAGAGAGCTAAACTAAATAATTTACGCATGTACTTTTCTGGACAAAATCTTTTCTTTAATTCAGCAAAGAGTTTTAGGGCACTTAACCCCGAAGCAAGAACAAGTACTGGACCATACAATACGCCTTTGGTTGATGGCTACCAGCGTGGCGCTTTCCCGGTTAACAAAGCATTTCTTTTTGGTATAGATATTACCTTTTAATTTTTAAAATATTCAATATGAAATATTCAATTTATTTAATACTGATTTTTTGCATGGCAATTTCATCCTGTAAAAAAACAATAGATTTAGTGCCAGAATCAAATTTAAGTTCAGCCACGTTTTACAAAACAGAAGCTGATATGAGAATTGCCTTAATTGGCTGTTACAACGGATTGCAAAGGCCAACTAGTAACGAATGGCAATTAACCGAACTTCGATCTGATAATACTAAACAGGCAGAAACAGGCAGTCAAAATTCTTTTAATCTGGACAACAATACTGTAGATATGTTTTTCCCTGCTACAGGTAATAACGCCATTTATACCTATTGGTTAAACACATATAATAATATTCGCACAACAAATACTGTTTTGCAAAAATTAGGTATTAGTTACGATCCTACAGCAGGCGCTATTAGTTTTGGTAGAAGTGAGGTTCCAATGACGGATTCAACTCGCAAACAATTGGCTGGCGAGGCAATGTTCATAAGAGCCCATCATTATTTTAATCTTGTTAGGCTTTATGGCGGTGTATTTTTAGTACACACCCCAATTTCTGCAGCTACTGCAAAAACAATTAACAGGTCGTCGGTTGCTGATATTTACAAATTAATTCTCGCAGATCTCACTACAGCCTCAGGTTACCTAAGTGGTAGAACTTTTTCGCAAATTGCAAGCAATGGTACCGACGTAGGTAAAGTTTCCCGCTGGGCAGCAAAGGCTTTGTTGGGTAAAGTGTATTTAACGCTTGGGTTGAAGAACGAAGCAAGCACTGAATTAACAGGTGTGCTAACCGCATCAAGTGGCTATGGTTTAGAAACTACCTATCCTAATGTATTTTCCATTACTAACGAAATGAATAGGGAGATTATATTTGCTATACGCTATAAAGCGGGTGGGCTTGGTTTGGGCTCAAGTTTTGGTAATGACTTTGCTGCAGCTAATAGTGGGAGCACAATTATTAATGGCTCAGGGCAGGGTTGGAACACTGCAACTTTTGACCTTGATACTGCTTATATGACTACTATTGCAGCTACCCCAATTTACGACCCAAGGAGGGTATTTAATATTGGTAATTTTGGAACGGGTAATGCCTTACGATTATATCCAAAAAAATATTTAAACCAAGTTGTAATTAGAAATGATGGCGAAAGCGATTGGCCTGTTATTAGATATGCAGATGTAATATTGATGCTTGCAGAAGCGCAAGGCAACAATGCAACAAGTATTGGTTACATAAACGCAGTGAGAGCAAGGGCCGGTGTTACAGCCTTATCAACAACATTAACCACAGCCCAGTTTGAACAGGCCTTATCAAACGAAAGACGACTAGAGTTTGCATTCGAAAATCAACGCTTTTTTGATTTGGTTCGTTTTAACACCACACTTACAACTATTACTGCTGAACAAACAATGAGAAATCACTTTGCCAGGGAGTATGCTCGGCATTACATCAATTACCCTACACCAAGGTTAACTATTGCTGAATTGCAGGCAAAGGTAGATGCCAACCATTTGTTGCTACCTATTCCTCAATATGAAATTGATACGAATACACAATTGGTAATTCCACAAAATCCAGGGTACTAATTAAAATAGCCTACAAAAATGAGGAGTATTATTTTTCTAATATTGTTGCTGCAGGGTATTAACGGGTTTGCGCAGGAGGCCACTGATTCTGCATATAAACCTGTTGAATACCCTGCAGGCTATTTGGCACAGTTGAATACGGTTTATACAAAAGTAAATGGGTGGGATGGCAGGATGGATCTTTATCTTCCGCCTGCAAATGGCAAAGCAACACCTGTAGTAATTAATATACACGGTGGCGGCTGGACGAATGGGGTAAAAGAATCACAAGGTGGTTTTAATACTTACTTTAAAGCCGGTTTTGCAGTGGCAAATATTGAATACAGAATGCGCAAGCAAGCAACGGCGCCCGCAGCAATAGAAGATGCAAGATGTGCTTTAATCTACTTAATTAAAAATGCAAAGGCCCTTAACATTGATGTAAATAAGATTGTGGTAATGGGTTCTTCAGCCGGCGGGCATTTGGCTTTAATGGCAGGGTTACTGGAAAACAACCATTTGTTTGATAATAATTGCACCGGGGTAGAAAATATAAAAGTAGCAGCCATCATTGATAAATATGGCATTACGGATGTGTGGGCATTATCGCAAAACAGCGCATTTATAACAAGTAAATCGTCTGCCAATTGGCTTGCAGATAAAAAAACAGATTCACTTTTTGGAAAGGCTGTTTCGCCCATCAGTTATGTAAAAAAAACAAGCCCCCCAGTTTTTATTGTTCATGGAGATGCTGATGCAAATGTAGACTATCAACAATCCGTTACCCTGCATAACAAATTAATGGCAGCGGGGGTTAAGGTAGAATTTATATCTGTTGCTGGCGGCCTTCATGGTAAGTTTACCAAAGAAAAAAATGCTGAGATTAACAATGCTATCATAAAATTCATTTTAGATGTAATTGGCCAATGAAACATTTAAAATATCTTATTGTTCTACTAATATTTTTTGCCAGCCCTACGGTTTATGGTGGAGATAAAGATTTGGGCGATATAAAAAAAATATTGAAAAGGCAAGTGCTTGCAAATGCAAAATGGGCCTTAAAACAACAACCTGTTACAGTAACATCAGCAAGAAGTGAACGGTCAGCAGGAGGTATACACGATTTTTTTTCGGAAGGAGATTATTGGTGGCCCAATGCGGCAGATACAAACGGTGCCTATATTCAAAAAGATGGATTAACAAACCCTCAAAATTTTACTGCACACCGCAAGGCAATGGTTAGGTTTAGCCAAATCATTGGTTCTTTAACTTCTGCTTACCGTATTACAAAAAATGAAAAATATGTAGCTCATGCCATGTTGCATTTAAACGCATGGTTTGTAAATGAGTCTACCTTCATGAATCCATCTTTATTATATGCACAGGCTATTAAAGGAAAAGTTACAGGTAGAAGCATTGGTATTATTGATATGATACAGATGATGGATGTAGCGCAAGGGGTGCGCATTATTGAAAATTTACCTACAGTAAATAAAGATGAAATTAAAAAAATTAAAAACTGGTTTGCATCATATTTAACTTGGGTAACCACACACCCGTATGGCTTAGAAGAAAGAGATACAAAAAATAACCACGCAAGCTGCTGGGTAATGCAGGTAGCCGTTTTTGCTACATTAACTAATAACAGGCAAATATTAGAAGATTGTAAAAACAGGTTTAAAAAAATTTTATTACCCAACCAAATGGATCAAAACGGTAGTTTTCCGTTGGAGTTAAAACGTACCAAGCCCTACGGCTATTCGCTTTTTAATGTAGATGCAATGGCAACCATCTGCCACATTTTGTCAAATGAAAAAGACGACCTGTGGAATTTTAAATTACAAGATGGACGAAGCATAAAGAATGCAATTGATTTTATGTACCCTTTTGTAAAAGACAAAGCAACATGGCCTTATCCAACTGATGTGATGTATGGGAACGATTGGCCCGTGGCTCAAACTTTTTTGCTTTTTGCTTATAAAAAGTATGGGAATAAAAACTGGTTTAATACCTGGAAAAAGCTGGAGCATTTTCCACAAATTGAAGAAATAATAAGAAATCTACCTGTGCGAAATCCATTAATATGGATGGAGTAGTAAAAAACAACATTTACAAATCAATCAGCATAAAATCTATTTTCATGAAAAAACTATTTTCATTTTTTACCTTTTTTCTGGCATTTTCAGTTGGCAACCTTTTCGCCCAACAAGCCAAAAAAGCCAATGTGCTTTTTATTGCGGTAGACGATTTAAATACAGTATTGGCTTGTTATGGAAACACTATCATTAAAACGCCAAACATAGATAGACTGGCAAAAATGGGAACTGTTTTTACCATGAATTACTGCCAGCAGTCAGTTTGCGGGCCTACACGTGCAAGTTTAATGACGGGCAAGCGCCCAGATTATACAAAGGTTTGGGATTTAAAAACTAAAATGCGTGATATGAATCCGGATATAGTTACCATTCCACAATATTTTAAAAGTCAGGGATATTCAACGGCTGGTGTAGGTAAAATTTATCACCCAACCTGCGTAGAAAAAATGGATAATGAATTTTCATGGTCGGTACCTTTTTTAAAACCCCAGGTATCGGACTATGCGGCAGGTTTTGATGAGCCAGCCGAAGGCCATTATCAATCAGCAGCTATTAGAGAAGCAATAACAATCAAAAAAAACGAAAAGAAAATCGAGGATGAAAGTGGTGAAACGGGTGGAGGAAAATTAGGGCCATCATCAGAAAATATTGATGTGCCCGATAATGCTTATGAAGATGGGGTAAGTGCGCTTTTAGCAAAAGCACAGTTAATTAAATTCTCCAAAGAGGCCAATCCCTTTTTTATGGCAGTAGGTTTAAAAAAACCACATCTACCATTTGTAGCACCAAAAAAATATTGGGATTTATATAAAAGAGATGATATGCCTTTGGCAACATTTCAGGAGCACTCAAAAAATGGTCCGTTAATAGCCTACCATAGCTCAGGAGAGTTGCGCAATTACACAGATATTCCGGCATTTGCCACTCAGCCTGCAGATGCAAATAGGGTGGGTTTAAAAATAGAGAAGCAAAAAGAATTGATACATGGTTATTACGCTGCAGTTTCTTACATGGATGCCCAGGTAGGCGTGTTGTTAAATACTTTAGATTCGTTAGGGATTTTGAATAGCACAGTGATTGTACTTTGGGGCGACCATGGATGGCACTTGGGCGACCACGATCTGTGGGAGAAGCATACCAATTTTGAACAAGCAACCCGGGCACCACTAATTTTTGCAGCACCTGGTATTAAAACCGGACAGTCATCATCATTAACAGAGCATGTAGATATTTTCCCAACACTATGCAATTTAGCAGGTCTGCCTGCGCCCAACTATTTAGCCGGAAAAAGTTTGGTGCCCGTAATGCAGAATAAAAAAGCGACGGTAAAGGAGTTTGCTATGAGCCAATATCACCGCATGCTTTCAAAAGAAGAGGCAAAACGCTTAGGCTTAACAGAACGTAAAATTTGGGGTTATGCTATGCGTACGGACAAGTATCGTTACGTAATGTGGCTTAACAATAATTTTCATAGCGACCAAACTTTTAGTGAAGACAGAATTTATGCAACAGAATTATACGATTATACAAAAGACCCATTAGAAAAAGAAAATGTGGCTGATGATAAAATGTATACCTCAGTTGTAAAAGACTTATATAAAAAAATGACCGCATTTTTTAAGTCGGAAGAAAAAGTAATGAAAAGCCATTAAGTTTTTGATCAATATTTTATAAATGAAAAATAGTAGTTTACTTATTGGGTTATTCTTTTTAACGATGCATACGGTGTTTGCACAAAATAACAATGCACGATCCATCAACGTAAATTCTGTTGCAGAACTGCAAGCTGCTATTAACAATGCTAAAAAAGGTGATGTTATTATTTTAGCTGATAATACCTACACCAATATTGGTGTCATTAAGATAGGGACGGATGGTATAACAGTAAAGGCTGCTACTGCAGGTGGTGTTGTTATTACAGGCAATTCAATGTGTAAAATTACAGCGAGCAATGCTGTATTAAGTGGCTTTCAATTTAAAAATGGAGATATTGGTACAGGCAAAGTAGTAGCCATTTCTGGCAACTACAACAACATTACCCAATGTAATTTTTACAATTACGTATCAAAAAATTATGTTCATTTTGAAGGTGGTAGCCACCACAACGAATTGTCGTATTCTAACTTAGAAGCCAAGCCCGCAACAATGAATGCAGGCCCTGCCATACAAGTAACTACATCTCCCACGGTTGTTAATCATACAAAAATTAGGCATTGCACGTTTTTAAATTTTGGGGGAGATGGGGGCGATTTTGGTAATGAACCAATACGTATTGGTTTGGGTGCTGAACAAAATAACATTAGTGGTGCTGTTGTGGAATATTGTTATTTTGAAAACCTTGGTGCTGCGGATAGTGAAACGATATCTGTTAAAAGCACCTCAAATGTTATCCGTTATAATACTTGTAACAACAACCCTACAGGGCAGGTTGTTTTTAGAACGGGTAATAAAAATTCTGCCTATGGAAATTTCTTTATTAACTCTGGAGGTGTAAGAATAAAGGAAGGCGGTTTTCACATGCTGTATAATAATTATTTTGAAGGCAGTGGAAAGGTTCCTACAATTCAATTAATGAATTTTGTATTGAATGCTAAAACAAAAGTTGGCAGCCCATTAAATAACATCTTGCTTTATCACAACACATTTTATAATACCGGTGCTGTAGAACTTGGAGGCAACGGCGAAAACCCACCTCAAAATATTGTATTTGCCAATAATGTATTTTTTAAAACTGCGGGTACCATTTTCTCTGACCTTAATAAAAAAATCAGTTTCACCAATAATCTTTTTTATGGAGGCGCTGTATTAGGAATGAATGCAACTAAAAAAGAATTTACCAATGCAGACCCGCTTTTAATAAAAGACAATAATGGTTTTTATGGCTTGTCCGCTAAGAGCCCTGCAATAAATAAATCTATTGCAACTTACCCTGCCATTTTAAAAAACTCCGAAGTTGATAATGACCCCGAGTTGTTACTGGATATTGAAGGGCAGCCAAGACCCACAGATAAAGTACAAAAGGATATGGGCTGCGATGAATTCTCAACGGGAACCAGCTTAAATAAACCTTTATCAAGGTTAGTTACGGGACCCTCCTACTTATCAAATAATGCAGTAGATATTAAACCAATTGCAGCTGTTGCTACCAAATCTTCCAGAATAAAAGATACAGTTTCTTTTGAAAATGAGTACTTCAGGGTGAAGCAAAATTTCATTGCGGAGCAAATGACTGATTTGGGCACCAGGCTTATTGTTGCATTATCAAATGTAAAAATTAAAAGCAGCCAGGGTAACAGTAAAATTGATAGGGGACAGGTGTATGTGATAAAGTTAAATGAAACCTGCAAAGTCAATGGAGGTGAGTATTTTGAAATTGTTGTCAAAAAAAATCATCCAGCTTTGCAGGCTCCACAAAAATGGATAGAACCTGTAAATAATAAAATACTGTACGAAGATGAACAATTTAGGGTATTTGAAGAGAAGCTTGATGCGGGAGAAACAAGACCGTTACACAGCCACGCACAAAGAATGGTTGTTAGGCTAAACGAAGTGCAGCTAACTGACCCAACCACTAAAGAAAATACATTGCCCGGTGCTGGAATACAAATACCTGACACTACCAAATATGCAGATGCTGTATCACATGTTGTAAAAAACCTAAGTGCAATTCCTTTATTTAATATCGTAATAGAATTTAAAACAATTCACCATTAAGCAATATGAAAAACAATAAGATCCTCTATTTATTAATGTTGGTTTGCCTAGGTAGTGCAAGCATGGTAGTGGCACAAACAAAGCAAAAACCTAATGTGCTATTTATAGCTATCGATGATTTGAAACCTATATTGGGTTGCTATGGCAATAAGCTGATTAAAACACCCAACATTGATAGACTTGCAAAAATGGGAACCGTGTTTATGAGCAACTATGTGCAGCAGGCGGTGTGTGGGCCTACACGTGCAAGTTTAATGACGGGTAAAAGACCTGACTATACAAAGGTTTGGGATTTAAAAACAAAAATGAGAGATGTAAACCCCGATATTTTAAGCTTACCTCAATATTTAATAACGCAAGGGTATGCTACTCATGGACTAGGGAAAGTATATGATGTGCGTTGTGTAGATAAGGATATAGATAAACCATCGTGGAGCGTTCCATATCATAAAACAGATAAAAAATATTTCCCTGAAAATATGGGTGAGCCTGTTTTAGACAGGTACCAACTACCAGCAACAAAAGCATTAGTAGAAAAATATATGAAAGAAGCCTTGGCAGAAGGCAAAACAAAAGCGGATGCTACAGATTATGTACAAACAAAAATTAAGCCTTCTACAGAAAATGCTAACGTTCCTGACAATGCATATAATGACGGTGCAAATATGCTACAGGCAAAAGAGATTTTAGCAGAATTGAGTAAAGCCAATGCGCCTTTCTTTTTTGCAGTAGGTATTTCAAAACCGCATCTGCCTTTTATTGCGCCAACAAAATATTGGGATTTGTATAAAAGAGATGAACTGCCAGTAGCCGCATACCAAGAGCAAACAAAAAATGCTGTTTCAATAGCATACCACAATGCCGGAGAAATGAGAGGCTACACCGATATTCCACCACTTACATCTTTTACTGATCAAAAAGAATATGGTATAACCTTGCCTATTGATAAACAAAAAGAATTGATACACGGATACTATGCTGCTGTAAGTTATACAGACGCTAATGTAGGAAAACTGTTAGATGCATTGGATTCTTTGGGTCTTACAAAAAATACCATCATCGTACTTTGGGGCGATCATGGTTGGCATTTGGGCGATCATAATTTGTGGTGTAAACATACCAACTTTGAAGAGGCTACTCGTGCACCATTAATTATTGCAGCACCAGGTTACAATTCCTCTAAAACTAATTCACAATCCGAGCATATAGATATTTTTCCTACCATTTGCGAATTGGCCGGGGTTAGTATACCTACTGTTTTAGATGGGAAAAGTTTAGTGCCTTTAATGAAAAATCCGGGTTCAATTGTAAAAGAATATTCCGTTAGTCAGTACCCACGCAGCAATGCTACCGCAGAAAACGAGCGGTTGGGTTATGCCAGTGCAAATGCCATGGGATACTCTATCCGCACAAAACAATACCGTTATACAATTTGGATGAACAATGGATTTAGAAGTACACAGGCTTTCAGTAATGATTTAATTATTGGGACAGAAATGTACGATTACAAAAAAGATCCTTTAGAAAAAGTGAATGTAGCAAAAGAGAAAAAGTATGCTGCAGTAGCTAAAAATATGAATGAAAAAATGATGGCATTTTTAAAATCGCAGGTTAAATAGTAAGATGAATATTCGTTTAAATTTTTTATTGATAATAACAGCTTGTGGTTTGGGGCTCACGGGGTATGCCCAAAAAAAAGTGGTTGCAAAAGCGCCGGATTGTTCTACAAAATCATGCTGTACTACTGCAATACCTAAAAGATTTGCTGCCACAAAAACTACAGTAACTACCGGTAAGCAATCAATTACTCCGGCACTAAATAAGTACGATGGAATGGTTTGGATAGAAGCCGGCACATTTAATATGGGGGCAGACAATGAGCAGGGAAGGCAGGATGAATATCCTAAACATACCGTAAAACTGCGTGGTTTTTATATGGACATTACAGAAGTAACCAACGAACAGTTTGCAGCTTTTGTAAAAGCAACCGGATATAAGACAACCGCTGAAAAAAATGTGGAATGGGAAGAATTAAAAAAGCAATTACCTGAAGGAACTGAAAAGCCTCCGGCAGAAATGCTGAAAGCAGCATCGCTGGTTTTTGTACCAACAGAAACCCCTGTTAATCTTCAAGATTATAGCCAATGGTGGCAATGGACACAAGGAGCAAACTGGCAACAGCCTAAGGGCTTCAAAACTAATATTGTTGGTAAAGAAAAATTACCAGTTGTGCATGTTAGTTGGGATGATGCAAATGCTTATTGCAAATGGGCAGGAAAACGTTTGCCTACCGAAGCTGAGTGGGAGTATGCTGCACGAGGCGGCTTGGAAAATAATATTTATACATGGGGAAATACACCTGTAGATTCTGGTAAAGCGCCCTGTAATTATTGGCAAGGCAGTTTCCCTAATAAAAATGATAATAAAGATGGTTTTTTTGGGGCCGCAACTGTAAAATCTTTTGCGCCAAATGCATTTGGTTTGTACGATATGGCTGGCAATGTGTGGGAATGGTGTGCTGATTTTTACAGCAATGATTACTACGAAGAACTTTCAAAAATAAAGGTTGCAGAAAATCCCAAAGGACCTAAAAAAAGTTATGATCCAGATGAACCACTCGTGGCAAAAAGAGTAATGCGGGGAGGTTCTTTTTTATGCAACGAATCATATTGCAGCGGTTATAGAACAGCTGCAAGAATGAAAAGCTCCGCAGACTCTGGCATGGAGCATTTGGGTTTTAGGTGTGTGGCCGATAAGTAATACGTGGTAAATTATTTTAAAATAAAACGAAACAAAATATTTAGAAATGAATTGTAAAAAAATATCCAGCAACCCATTTTATACTGCATGTGGCAAGGCAGGAAATATCTTGTTTTTGTTTATTTGCATAAACCCGTTTTGTGTAAGTGCACAAAAACCGCAAACTAAAAAGCCAAATGTAGTTGTTATTCTTACGGATGATATGGGCTATTCAGATATCGGTTGTTTTGGGTCAGAAATAAATACACCCAACATTGACCGCTTAGCTGCTAACGGTTTGCGTTTTACACAATTTTATAATACTGGCCGTTGCAGTCCTACCCGTGCATCGTTGCTTACCGGGTTATATCCCCACCAAGCAGGCATGGGGCATTTAAGTACAGAAAATTTTCCTGAGCCCGGCTATGTTGATGATTTAAGTAAAAATGCAGTTACCCTTGCGGAGGTTTTCAATAAAGCAGGTTATGCAACTTATATGGTGGGCAAATGGCATATCGCAAAAAGTATTGCTAAAAGTGGCGATAGATCTAATTGGCCCATGCAACGGGGGTTTCAGCGTTTTTTTGGAACCCTTAATGGTTCAGGAAGTTTTTATGACCCGGGCACATTAATGAGCAACAATACCTTCATTGCGCCGGATAAAAATTTTTACTATACCAATGCCATCAGCGATACAGCAGTAAAATTTATTAAGGAACATAAAACATCAAATCCATTTTTCTTTTATGTTGCTTACACATCTGCCCATTGGCCCTTGCATGCACCCGAAAATGAAATTGAAAAATACAAAGGGAGATATGATACGGGATGGGATGCAGCAAGAGAACAACGTTTTAATAAATTAAAGAAGTTAGGAATAATAGATGATAAATGTGTACTAACAGAAAGAGGAGTAGAGATTCCTGCATGGAAAGATGAGCCAATGAAAGAATGGCAAGTAAAAAGAATGGAAGTTTACGCCGCCATGATTGATATTATGGACCAAGGGATTGGAAGAATAATTACTTCGCTCGAAGAAAAAGGGGAGTTGGATAATACCGTTATATTTTATATGCATGATAATGGTGGATGTGCAGAAACACTCGATTCAGATAAGCCACATGTTCCGCCAACAGCGCAACAAAATGTTTTAAAGCCTTATGCCGCCGATTCTATATTTCTTGAAAGAAAACCACTTTACACACGTGAGGGCAGGTTCCTAAAAAGTGGAAAAGGTATTATGCCAGGGCCAGCTGACACCTGGGTTACTTATGGTGCTGAGTGGGCCAATGTAAGCAATACCCCTTATCGTTTATATAAACATTGGACACACGAGGGCGGAATTGCAACACCATTAATAGTTCATTGGCCAAAAGGAATTTCGGCAAAAGGGCAATTGCGTTCGCAACCGGGGCACCTTATTGATATTATGGCAACCTGTATTGATATTGCTGGTGTTGGTTATCCTGATCAATTTAATGGAAATAATATTCAACCTTATGAAGGAAAAAGTTTAGTGCCCGCATTTAAAAATAAAAAAATAAATAGGGCTAATATTTTTTGGGAGCATGAAGGAAACCGGGCTATAAGAGTAGGTAATTGGAAATTGGTTTCAAGAACGCAAAAAAATAAATTTTTTACCGCAGCAGATCAAAATGCTTGGGAGTTATATGATATGAAAAACGATCCTTCAGAAACAAAAAACTTGGCATTTACTTTTCCTGATAAAGTAAAAGAGATGACAATGCTTTGGGAAAAAGAAGCTGCAAGAACAAAAGCTACACCTTGGCCATGGAAATAAAAACTAACAAATTTTTCTACAATTAAAACAATTACTAGTGGTCACAAAAATCCTATTTTATCTTCTTGTTTTTACAAGCTGCTTTATTGATGTTACAATAGCTCAAAAAAAACCTAATATCATTTTCATATTGGCAGATGATTATGGTGTAGGCGAAGTAGGCGCCTATGGTTCGGATAATTACAAAACGCCCCACATTGATGCACTGGCAAAAAACGGGTTGAAGTTTAACCATTGCTATACTGCAGCTTTGTGTGGGCCCTCTAGGGCATTGATTCTTACAGGACGTTATGCTTTTAGAACCGGTGCAACCAACCAAGATAGAACAGGGCAGTTTACACCGCAGGCAGAAACAATGATACCCAAAATGCTAAAACAAGCTGGCTACAAAACAGCATGTATTGGTAAATGGGGGCAATTACCCGCCACGCCTGGTGATTTTGAATTTGATACCTATTTAACTTTTAAAGGCAGTGGAATTTTTTGGAACACACAAGCAAAAGGAAAAGAGTATTTCATAAACGGAAAAACCATTCCATTAAAAGATGGAGAGTATATGCCTGATAGAATGAATACACAGGTGAATGAATTTCTTTTTCAAAACAAGAGCAATCCTTTCTTTTTGTATTACTCTTTATCACACGTTCATACCGAAATTCTACCTACGCCGGATAGCAAGCCAGAGCCTAAAGATGTTTATTTTGACAACGTTAGCTACATGGATAAGTTGGTAGGTAAACTAATGACCACCTTGGATAGTTTAAAACTTTTAGAAAACACGCTTGTTGTTTTTGTTGGTGATAACGGAACAGCTAACAACAAAGCAGCAAGGGCAACTATTGGAGGAAAAAGGCTTACGGGCGCAAAAGGCTCAATGCAGGAAGGCGGCGGGCTTGTTCCCTTAATTGCTTATTGGAAAGGGGTTACACCAAAAGGCAAAACAACAGATATGATGGTGGATGCCAGTGATTTTTTCCCAACCTTTATGCAAATGGCCGGCGTAAAAACTACAGCAAACCAAATTGATGGCCAAAGCTTTCTCTCTGAACTAAAAGGCCAAAAATCGGAGCATAGAACCTGGGCCTACAACCAGCTTGCAAAAATGTGGTATGTACGGGAACTTAAATGGAAGCTGAACGAAAAGGGCGAATTATTTGATATGACCAAAGCGCCTTTTGAAGAAATATTAATAGCAAATGATACAAACATTGAAGAAGCAATTGCAGCGAGGGCAAGGCTTCAGAAAATTTTAAACCAGCTGAATCCTGCAGGGGGAATGGTAGATGATGGCGACGGAACAGGCAGGCACAAGGGTAAAAAATCAGATTAACCAGTTGCTTTAAAAATTAAAATATTTATGAAAAATAAATACCTACATGCTTTTTTTGCTGCATCAACCATTATAATTATTGCATCTTCATTTCTTATTGTTGAGAGCAAGCAGGGCAAAAAGATTTACCATTCAGTTGCAGCCCAAAATGAATTTCACCTAGATGAGTCACTTCAAAATTTTCATCAAGCTCTTCAGGCTCAAAAATTCGTAAATACTGGCAGCCGTGCTAAAACAAAGCAACTCGATAAAAAGCCTGATATTTTATTTTTCATTGCAGACGATATGACGTCTATTGATTGTGAGCCCTATGGTAATCCTGATGTAAAAACACCCAACCTTTTAAAACTAGCAGCAGAAGGAATGTGTTTTGATAATATGAATAATGCCACAGCTATGTGTGGTCCTACACGTCAAAGCTTATACACGGGTATTTATCCTGTTCGTAATGGCAGTTATCCTAACCATGCACAGGTGTATAATAATATTATAAGTATTGTTCAGCACTTTAAAAATATTGGTTACAGGGTCGCCTTAATTGGTAAACAACATTATGCTCCTGAAAAATCATTTCCCTTTGAATACCTAGGTGGCCGAAACAGTGATAATGGTGAAGGTGTTGATATTACGCTCTCTGATGCAGAAAAATGGATTAAAAAAGATGAGTCAAAACCTTATTTATTAATTGTAGCCACTAACCAGCCACACAACCCTTGGACAAGGGGTAATGCAGCACAATATGATGCCGATAAATTAACCATAGCACCCTATATGGTTGACACTAAAGAAACAAGAGAAACCCTGGTAAAATATTATGCTGAAATAACTTATGCTGATAGCCTAGTAGGTTATTGTATGAATATGGTTGATAACAGTAAAAATAAAAACAATACTATGTTTTTGTTTGCAAGTGAACATGGCAACTCGTTGCCGTTTGCTAAATGGACCTGTTACAATATGGGCTTAAAAGCTGCATTTATTGTACGATGGCCGAAGGTGATAAAGCCGAAATCACGCACCGGCATACTTGCTCAATACATTGATGTTGTGCCTACTTTGTTTGAGGCAGCAGGTGGTAATCCCAAAACGTTAAGAGGCGATGTTGACAAAAAAATGCGCCTTGACGGTAAAAGTTTTTTTGCCACGCTAAAAGGTAAAAACGCGGAGGTTCGAGAATATGTATATGGCGTGCATACCACACGAGGTATAAAAAGTGGCTCTGAAAATTACCCCGTAAGGTCCATTCAAAACCACCAATATAAATTAATATGGAATTTAAATTATACCGAACCTTCTTACAACGCTGTATCAAGGCTTGGCAATAAATTGTATGAAGGCTGGTTAGAAAAATCTAAAAATAATCCTTCTCAAAACGAACACGCTTTGTTATACAGAACAAGGCCTGAGTTTGAGTTGTACAATATGCAAAATGATAAATATGAATTAAATAATCTAGCAAATGACGTTTCGCTTACACAAATTAAAGCATCGTTGTTTATCAACTTAAAAAAATGGATGCAGCAGCAGGAAGATAAAGGCATTGAAACAGAGTGGAAGGCGTTGGCAAGGTTTAAGGGAGATACACTAAAATGGAGAACATCTGCAGACTAATGTAGATGTTACATGTACAGCAAAAAAATGAATCATTAGTTAAAAAGTATACATCATGACACAACAAGTTATCGGAAAATACAGGTGGACTATTTGTGCCATGGTTTTTTTTGCAACAACCATTAACTACCTCGATAGGGCCGTTATCAGTATTTTAAAATCAGATTTAACCAAACAGTTTAATTGGACCGAAACTGATTATGCAAACATTGTAATTGCTTTTCAGGTTTGTTACGCCATTGGTTTTTTAGGGGCGGGCAGATTGATCGATAAATTGGGG
>JBBQTZ010000034.1:0-27792 GCA_038234405.1 Chitinophagales bacterium | reverse complement strand
GTGGAGAGTTAATTTTCCATCAGGCGCAAAAAAACTGTCTTTATCTCCTTGTTACTTGTGAAACAGCATCCCAAAACAAGATGAAAATCAACCCCATTTATTTGTGTGATAATTTAATGTGCTATTAAACCGATAATTCTTTCGCTGCTGGCAGCTTCATTAAGTAAATGAGATGTTAAAATATCGAAGGAATAATAAATTTGCCTTTGCAGGCAGGCATCTGTAGAAATGGCTGGATTACTTCATCATTCGATATTGCGTATTCCTTATACCTTTCTTTACTATGCTAACATTGCCCGGCGGGGTATTGCAGCAAACTAAATATATGACCGGTAGTACTACAGCCTTTTAACTGGTTTTTTAATCCTTTTTTTTTGACATAGTTTAACTGATTTTAACTGTTATTTTTTTAAAGCGTTTATTTCAAAATATGATAAGGGTGCCGTATTATGATGTAGCCTTATTTGTAACTATCAGCAAGAAAAATTTGTATTACTCATTGCCTTTTTTAAAATTGATGGCCCGGTAAAGAAGGCTATTTTATTTTATCGATTGCAATTACATTTGCCTAAAGTTTAATGATATAATTATTATGGATGATGAGCAATATATGCGGCTGGCATTGCAGCAGGCAAAGCAGGCTTTTGAAGAAGATGAAGTGCCGGTTGGGGCCATCATTGTGCTCAACAACCGGATAATAGCCAAAGGTTACAACCAGGTAGAAAAACTAACCGACAGTACTGCACATGCAGAAATAATTGCACTAACTGCTGCTTTCAATTTTTTGGGTAGTAAATATTTGCCGGAGGCTACTTTGTATGTTACGCTGGAACCCTGCCTTATGTGTAGTGGTGCCTTGTACTGGAGTAAAATTGGCCGGTTGGTTTTTGGGGCAGATGATGAAAAGAATGGCTACAAAAAAACTACCGGAAGTAATTCCCCCTATCATCCTAAAACTGTAGTGGTGAGCGGCGTTTTAAAAGAGGAATGTGCTTTGTTGATGAAAGATTTTTTTAAAGCGAAGCGATAAAATAATAATACATTTATTAATTAAGCACTACCAATCTTTTTTTAACTTCTATTGCTCCTTGTGTTGTTTTAATAAAATAAATTCCGGGAGGTAATGAAAAAAACATCACCACTTCTTCGTTTCCGTTTATAAGCAGCCGATCTTCTTTTCTTGCAATGCTGCCCTTATCACTAATGATTTGCAGTTTTGCCATACCTGCTTCAAAACCTTTTAATTGAATAACTACTTTATTTTTTGTTGGATTGGGATACAACATTATCGTTGGCTTTGATATTGCTATCGTTTTTGTTTTTTTATCGATAACCGAATTTGTATTATCGGTAAGTTGCGTTAAGCCTGTTTGAGCAATACCAACAGCGACGTTTAAAATAAACGCCATGATAAAAATTATCTTTTGCATGGATTGTTTGGGATGGATTGCACGAGCTTCCATTATCATGCCAATAATTAATTAATACCAATTAGATTTTTGCCTGAGCCTTGACAGTATTTACGAATGCCAGTCCACAAAGGCTTTGCAGGAACTTCAGCCAACATATTCTTATAATTATCGGGAGCCAAAAGGAAATTCAATCTGGCATAACTATTTTATTAAACGGCATTGAATTTGCAAACTCAACATAAGCACATTAAATTTGTTGTTCATTTAATTATTCAATCAAAATAAAAACAATTATGGCATTTACACTACCAGCGCTACCATATGCTCACGAAGCATTAGAGCCACATATTGACACAAAAACAATGCAGATACACCATGGCAAACATCACCAGGCTTATGTAGATAACCTGAATAAAGCCATTGCAGGAACGGAAAATGAAAACAAAACCATTGAAGAATTGGTAAAAAATGCAGGTAGTATTTCTCCTGCAGTTCGTAACAATGGCGGTGGGCATTGGAACCATAGTTTTTTCTGGGAAAGTTTATCCCCAAATGCTGGCGGTAATCCCACAGATGCTTTAGCAGATGCTATTACTGCATCGTTTGGTTCATTAGAAGCGTTCAAAGAAAAATTTGCCAATGCAGGCATGACAAGATTTGGCAGTGGCTGGGCATGGCTGATAGTAAATGATGGTAAACTGGAAGTTAGCTCTACTCCAAACCAGGATAATCCTTTAATGGAAATTGCTGATGTAAAGGGTACGCCAATTTTGGGTTGCGATGTATGGGAACATGCTTATTACCTGCATTATCAAAATCGCAGAGCAGATTATTTAGCTGCTTTTTGGAATGTGGTGGACTGGAGCAAAGTGGCTGAAAGATTTGCCGCCGCTTAAAATTTATCGTTAGCCTTTTAATACATTTAACCCATAGTAAACCTATGGGTTATTTTTTTGCCGTACACAAAAAAATGTAAGTTATTTTCAACCTGGGGTTTTACCATTGATAATCAACATTTTTTTTATTTGATAGTAAACTGTTAAATTTTACAATCTTAAAAAATACCCAGAATAGGGTATTTTTTAAGATTACTAACACACATATATTTGTAACGGTTTTTCATAGGATATTGGATTTTAAATCGGGGCTGGATGTCTATCCTGGCCCTTTTTTTATTTTAAGGATGTTAAAAACTATAGGATAAAGTATTTTATTCTCAAATGAATATTAGTTATGGCCTTGAATAAATATTTCAGCCTTTTTATTAGAAGTCTTTTTTTTATCAACCTGTCCCGAAAAAATCGGGAGAAAAAAAAGTAAACAGGCGATCATAAAAAAGGGCATAGGCATTGCAAACAAAGCACTTAAATCCTACAAAACTATCAGGCTTTCAACATACCCTTTGGGGGGTGAAAATTTATTTCGGCCTCTACCGAAAGTATTCGGAATATTAACGCAAAGTATTTCAGCAAATGCCTGATTTTAAAATAGTTCACTATTTTCTAAACGTAAAAATAACCTGAAAAAATTACTTGTATTACATCTGAAACCTCCTTACAATTTCAACCGCTGCATCTGGGTATAATTGCACCAACTGTGTTTAATAACACTTAATATTAGTACTGCTTTTAAAGTTTTGACGGGGGTACAAAATTGGCAAAATAACTTAACTTTTAAAAGAAGTGAATTGTTTTATTTAAAACTTCTTCCATGGCATCGGGCAGGTAGGTCATTATCCAGGGATGCCTTCTATCAAAAACATGGTTACTTTCTACAATAAATAACTCAGCAGCGGGTTGGCATTCTTTTAATTCTAGAGCGGTTTCAACCGGCACCGATAAATCGAAACTACCATGGCAAATGAGCACAGGTATTTTTAATTGGGCAATAGATTTTTTAATATTGAGCCGCTCTTTATTTAATTGATAATTTTGATACAACTGATAATACAAAGGCATTTGCTGGTTGGTACGAGCGTTGGTGATATATTGAACACCGGTTAATTCCCATTCTTTTATTTTAGATGCCGGCCAATTACCCCAGGGTGTAGTGCAGTCACTTATAGCTGCCCAAAGCACCAATTTTTTTATCCTGCTATCTTCTGCTGCAAAAATTGTGGCAATACCACCACCCATACTATGGCCAATTAAAAAAATCTGCTGTACATCCATAGCCTCTGCATATGGATTGTGTTTATCGCAAATCCAATCTGTTACTGTGTGTAAATCTGCCAATTCAATGGTATAATTATTTTTGCCAAATGCGTCAAGATCTGCAAACTCATCAGGTTGCTGCACTGTGGTACCATTGAAAGAAAAATTGAACTTCACCAGTACAAAACCAGCTTTTGCAAAACTGCTGGCAACCAAATCAAAATTTCCCCAGTCTTTAAATCCATTAAAACCATGTGCGTACAGCACAATTGGTTTTTGCTTTGTATCAGGCTCAAATATTACATCGAGTGCAATAGGAAGCCCGTTAGCCCCGGGTATAGTAATGTTTTTAATTATATTCATAATATAAAAATGCAATACAAATATCACTAAATTGTTTATAAATTAATTCTAAAAAAAACAAATGCCGGTATTAACCGGCATTTATTGTACACTTGAATGTAAAAAAGATAGTAATTAGGTTATAGCGTTCAAGGTTAGCCGAAGTGGGCTCAATACAATTCTGTCCGCCTGGCTAACTGAAGCTAGATTTATAAATAAAAATTGATTATATGTACATAGCTAAATTAATAACGTCAAGTTTGATATGAACCCAAATTGAAAAATAGAAAGTTGAAATACGGCTTCCGTCCATCCACATTTTGGCAAACCCCATGTTACCTGCTGGCCTTTGTACACCCCAAATAACTGCTACATAAATTTCAATATTTCTTCAGCCAATCTGAATACCGTAGTTGAAGATTCTTCTGTAGCAGGGCTTGTATGAATTAATTTGTTATAATTTCTTTTTGACCTTGCAATTGCAAGTTCAATTCTTGGTCTACTAGTTTTTGTATCAATGCCATCTAAGATTTCAAAAAAGTCTTCTGTAATGGCTTTGCTACCTTCTCCATCATATTTTACACCTAATGGATTTATATATTCATTAATAGTGTGGTCGTATTCATCTCTGTTCATACCGCCTCCCTGGTGGTCTTTAAAATGAAGAATGAGCCAGTATTCAAATGCTTGGTTTGAATACGCTACTCCAAAATTATTTGCTGCAGCAATTGTTATTGCAGTATTAAAATCATTAGCAGGGAATTGGTCTTTGTCAAAAACGCACCAAACCTGGTCAAAAGTTCTTTGTTGACTTAGGGCAATAGCTTGATTCACCAATGAAGTTGTATTATATCCCCTACCAATTGCTCTTATTGTTGCGGAAGTAAGTTTAAATTGTCTAAAGTATGAAGGCTCTGTATTTTTGTCTTCACAAACAATAAGTATTGTTGGCTTTTCAACTTTAACGGGAATTGCTCTTTCTAATATTGGCTCCACTCTTCGCTTTGCTTTTGCTGCCGCTAACTCTGAAATATGCTTTTGTTTCGCTTCTTTTTGTGCTGCTTTTTTATCCTTCATCTTCATTTGACAGCAGTATTTTAGAATTAATCAAGTTGTCAAACTCACCTAAAAATGGTACAGCCCCATATTTACCTCTTATGTAATTATCTTCAAAACTCTCAGTTTTTCTTACTTCTGATTTAAAATCAGCAAGTGAAAATAATTTTGAAGCACCATATTTATCCTTTTCTGCAAACCAAATCTGGTCTCTTCTAAACAAACCAGAACTTAAAAAATTTGTATCATGTGTATTAAAAATTAACTGTGCATTTCTAGGATTCAACTCCTTAGAATTAAAGAGAGAAATAATTTTGCAAACTAAGTTTGGGTGAAGCTTTGAATCTAATTCATCAATGACTAAAACATACCCATTTTCAATAGAATCTAAAACAGGACCAGTTAATGCAAAAAATTTTTTCGTTCCAGAAGATTCCTCATCTTTCAGTGAGAACTGAATATCACATATATACTTTTTACTTAAATCATATTTTCTGTGTGTTGTTAACACGTCTGAAATAAATTCTGCATTATCTTCTTTAACTCGTTTTTCTAAAGATTCTCTCAATTCTTTTGGTATTTGTTTTGGCAGTTTGGACAGTTCTAAAGGTTCAAGAGTAATATCCTTAATTCCTAAATCCGCCGCTTTTAAAAGCTTAAGAATTTGATCTTTATGTTTTGGGCTTTGTGTTCTTCCCATTGTGAATCCCTGGTACCCTTCTTCATCCAGACCTGAAATTGTTTTTAGTCCTTTAAACCAGTTTAATACTTTGCCTGCATTTGTATCATTGAATTGAGCTGCAACAGACAACATTAATGCATTATCTCTTACAAGTTCCTCTTTAACTAAAATAGTTCCTTTGCTAAAACTCCTTTCGTGAATATTGAATTTCTGTTCTTCTCTATAAAATAATTCAATCTCTTTTGTCTTTGGTTTATAATAAAGCCATTCAGAAAAAACTTTGTCTTTGTTTACTTCAAATCCGTACCTAAACATTTCCTTATTTAAAATAAAAATCACCTCAAACTCGCTTGAATCTTTTTCAGATTCAATTTCAAGTTTAAAGGGCTCTACATCAATGGAATCGCCTTTTTGACTTTCTTTTGAAGACTTGATTGCAAAAGCTTTCATGAACATTAAAGCCTCAATAAATTTGCTTTTGCCACTAGCATTTGCTCCATATATTACAGCACTTTTTACAATTCTCAAATTGAATTCAGTGTCTGTTTTTATATTGTCAATTTCTCTTGTGTCTTTGTCGTAGTTTGATGCAACAAGATTTAAAATTGCCTTATCCTTAAAGGTTTTAAAGTTGCGAACCGAAAATTGTATTAGCATAATATTTTCGTTTTACGTAAATATGCTGCAAAAATAGAATTTATATTTCACTAAAGCGTTAAATACAGGCAGTTATTGCAGCCATTTAATGTCTTTGTTTACGTCGAAAATTTTCAAACTGGTCGGAAAGTGCAAGTAATTGTTAGGAATTCCGGCTTGGTTGCCTACGTAGAATAATACTGCAAATAGGCTTGCAGGTAGCAAGCCAATAACTGCTACTCTATTTTGCTTTTTTTTACTTAATCATTAATTTTGGAGCTTCCTTTTCTAATAAATATTTATAAATAAATTTCGTTTTCATGTTACTGTAATGGAGCCATTTATTGCCAGACCATCCATGCCTGCCACCACTGTAAGGCATAAATTCAAATTCCTTTTTATCATCCTGTAATTTGCTGATGAGATTAATGCTATTTTGGAGATGCACATTATCATCAATAATGCCATGTACCAATTGCAACATGCCTTTGTATTTGCCAACATGCGTAAGTACAGAACTTGTTTTGTATCCCTCCGGATTATTGGCGGGTGTGCCCATAAAACGTTCGGTGTAGTGACTGTCATAGTACGTCCAGTCGGTTACGCTGCCACCGGCCATACCATGTGTAAATACATCGCTGCCATAAGTTAGTGCATAGCAGGTAATGTATCCACCGTAACTAAATCCGGTAATACATATTTTGCCGGCATCAGCGTTTGCATTGGTTATCAGCCATTTAACCATAGCTGTATAATCCTGCATTTCCCAATAGCCTAAATTTTGGTACATATAATTTACGCCTTCTTTACCAAAATGACCGCTGGCTCGGTGATCCATTACTACCTGTATCAAACCTTCTTTTGCATACCATTGCTGGTTGCCGTTAAGTACCCAACCGTCCATACAAGTTCCGGCATCAGGGCCTCCATAAATTGAAATTAGTACCGGATATTTTTTACTTTTATCCATGTTTAGCGGCCAGGTAATTTTCATTGGTAAATCGTACAGGCTATCGGTACTTTTTACTCTTATCAGTTCTGTTTTTGCTAAAGCAAATTCTTCAAAATTTTCAGCTTTACCATCGCCTACATCTTTTATAATTTTTCCTTTATTGCTTACCAGCGTTAGTTTATTAGGCGTACCTGAGTTGGAGTAAGTTGTAATAAAATAAGATCCGTTGGGCGACAGGTTAATATTACTGTGATTAAAATCGCCAAATGTAAGGCGTTGTAAATTTTTACCATTGAGGCCAATTTTATAAAAATCATTTCGGGCTGTGTTTTCCCTGCTTCTTGCTGTAAAATAAACAACACTATTTTTTTCATCTATATAGTTAAGCTGGGTAACAGTAAATTTACCAGTTGTAACAGTATTAATGAATTTACCAGCCATGTCGTAATAATACAAATGATTCCAGCCGGTAGTATTATTTTGCAGTACAAATCCTTTTCCATCCGCTAAAAATTTTATCCGTTTTCCCTCATCCCCCAAATCAATCCAGGTTTTTTGTGTCTCAGTATATAGTGTTGTTTTACTGCCGTTTGCAGGGTTTACACTCCAAATAATTAAATTATTCTGCAAGCGGTTCATCCATTGTACCCACAAAGCGCTACCATCGGGTGCCCAATAAGGCATACCAAAATATTGGTCATCCTTTTCGTTAAAATCAGCCCATTGTGTAGTGCCACCTTCTGGAGATGCTATGCCAACTTTTACCGCAGGGTTAGCATCGCCTGCTTTTGGGTAACGCACTGTTTCTACGTAGCCGTGTTGGCCATTTCCGTCAGTAAGGGTAAAAACAGGCACGGGTTCATCATCTGTTCTAAAGTAGGCTATACGTTTACTATCAGGGCTCCACCAAAAGGTTTTGTAATGGCTGGATCTTCCTAAAATCTCCTCTGTATATATCCAGCTTGCGTACCCATTTAAAATTGTTTCGCTACCATCGGTTGTAAGAGCGGTAGTGGCCTTTGTGCTTGTATTTACAGTATATAAATTATTGTTTTTGGTAAAAGCCACATACTTTTCATCGGGGCTGATAGTGGCATTTTTTTCTTCGTCTTTATCGTTGGTTAATTGGGTTTCTACGCCGTTAACCTTTATAAAAATATCGTTATTCTTAAAAATAACTGCTGTTGTTGTTTGCTTTGGGGCTTCCGTATCGGCGTAGTCAGTTTCATTGCCAGTTTTGCAATCTACCAGTAATTTTTTCCCATCTTTTTGTAAAATAAAATGGCTATCATCTATCCAGTTTGTAATTACTGGTAAGGCTTGTGTAATTCCTTTAAAATTATTTTTAAAATACTGGTCGTTCGTTAACTCTTTTTTTTGTGCTGTTGCGATACAACAAACCGTGGCAAAAACTAAACAGCAAGTTGACTGCTTTAACATCATTATCATATTAAATGGATTTTAAAATTGGATTGACAAGATAGTTGGTTTTAGATACTCAATAGAAAGGAAAATGACAAACGGGGAGCATTAAAACAGGGATGGTTAATTGGGCAGGTATTGAGCTTTTGCTGGCAGTTTGTAACAAATTGTTTTTAACCCAGCTTTTGCAGTTGAAAACCACATTACCATTTCATTTGCAAAAGTTTGGTTAAATAAAGTTGCCATTGATATTTTCAATGGCAACATATATAAAACAATGTTAAAAAAATTTTAAATATTCTCCGGCCTCATCATCGGGAAAAATAACACATCCTGTATAGAATGCTGGTTGGTGAACAACATGGCTATTCTATCAATACCAAAGCCAATACCTGCTGTTGGTGGCATGCCATATTCTAAGGCTCTTAAAAAATCATGGTCAATAAACATGGCTTCATCATCGCCTCTTTCCATTAGTTTAACCTGCTCTTCAAAACGTTCCCGCTGCTCTATAGGATCGTTGAGCTCGCTGTATGAATTGGCAATTTCCTTTCCATTGCATATCAGCTCAAAACGCTCAACCAAACCAGGTTTACTGCGGTGCTTTTTAGTAAGCGGACTCATTTCTACCGGGTAATCTGTAATAAAAGTTGGCTGAATATAATTGCCTTCGCATTTGCTGCCAAATAGCTCATCTATCAGTTTGCCTTTGCCCCATTTTTCATCAGCATGAATGTGCAATTGCCTGCACACTTCACGTATACCGGCTTCGTCCATCTCACTAATATCAAAACCTGTAAACTCTTTTATTGCATCGTACATGGAAATTCTTTTGTATGGTGCTTTAAAATCAATTTCATTTTCGCCTGCCAATACTTTACTAGTGCCATTGGTAGCAATAGCAGCTTTCTCCAGCATTATTTCTGTGGTATCCATCATCCATTCATAATCTTTGTAGGCAACATAAAATTCCAAAACTGTAAACTCAGGATTGTGTGTACGATCCATGCCTTCGTTACGGAAATTGCGGCTAAATTCATACACCCATTCAAATCCACCAACAATCAATCTTTTTAAATACAACTCATTGGCAATACGCATATACATTGGCACATCTAATGCATTGTGATGTGTGGTAAATGGCCTTGCAGCAGCACCACCGGGAATAGGTTGCAATACAGGCGTATCTACTTCCAAAGCGCCCCGTTCATTTAAAAATGCACGAATGGCATTTACCATTTTGGTGCGTTTAATAAACGTTTCTTTAACTGCCGGGTTTACAATTAAATCTGCATACCGCTGCCGATACCTGAATTCAGGATCGGTTACTTCATCAAAAGATGCTCCATCTTTTTCTTTTACTATAGGTAACGGATGTAATGCCTTGGTAAGCAGCGTAAACTCTTTTACATGAATAGAAGTTTCGCCGGTTTTGGTAGTAAATACAAAGCCTTTTATGCCAATGATATCACCAATATCCAATAATTTTTTCCAAACAACCTGGTATAAGGTTTTATCCTCGCCGGCACAAATATCATCTTGCCGTATATAAAACTGTATTTTGCCAACTGCATCTTGTAATACCGCAAAATTGGCCTTGCCCATATCTCTTACACTCATAATGCGGCCTGCAATACATACTTCTGCAAAATCTGCTTTATTTTCTTCGCCTTTATAATTTTCCTTTATAAAAAGGGAGTTGGTATTTACCGGATACACTGCCGCCGGATAGGCATTTATACCAAGCCGGGTAAGCTCTGCTAATTTTTCTCTTCTGATGATTTCCTGCTCTGAAAGTTGTTGTATGCTCATAAAATTTTAAATAGTTTTTCCCATTTTATTAGAAAGGGCTGCAAAGATAACTTATGAAAATCATTTACTTAAATACAGCTTTTATATGTTGGCTTGATACTTGCCAATTGATGTAAAACGTATAACATGAAAAAAATACTACCTGCCCTTTTGATCATACTATTTTTAGGAGGATGTGATGTACTAAAAAATTTACCACAAACAACTATTTTTACAGAGCAGGAAGCAAGTGTTGGAATTAAGGAAGCGCTAACACAAGGCTTAACAAAGTCCATATTGCAATTAAACAAACAAGATGGCTTTTTTGGAGATGCATTTTACAAAATATTATTACCACCCGATGCTCAAAAAATTGAAAAAACCTTAAGGGATATTGGTCTCAATAAAATGGTGGATAAAGCCATACTGCAAATAAATCGTGGGGCAGAAGATGCTGCCGGGTATGCCAAACCAATTTTTATTGATGCTATAAAAAATATGACACTTAGTGATGCTATTGGCTTAGTAAGGAATGGCGATACCAGTATAACCCATTTTTTTAGAGAAAAGACTACAGAGAAATTAATAACAGCGTTTGCGCCAGTTATAAAATCGTCGCTTAACAAGGTGGAAGCAACAAGGTATTATGGAGATGTAGTTAATACGTATAATAGCTTTCCAACTACTTTTAAAAAGATAAATCCCGATTTGCAAAACTATGTTACCAGCAAAGCAACAGAAGCACTTTTTAATTTAATTGCTAAAGAAGAATTAAATATTAGAACAAATTTTGGGGCAAGATCAAGTGAAATTTTGAAAAAAGTATTTGGGAAAAGCTTTTTTTAAACTCCCAATAAAAGAAGTTACTACTTATCTTTTCGAGATAAAAAATTCGTTTACTGCGTTTATTCCATTATTGAAAAGCATTTCTTTTTCCTCCGGTTTCATTTTGCGAACTTTACCATTTATTGTTCCGTAACTGATGTAAATGGTTCTGTTTTTTTCATTTTCCAAATCAGGATATTTACGATTAAGGGTTTCAAGAACAAGGTTATTAAATGCAATAATGTAATCTTTAAAAGACTTTATTTCAAAAGGGGGAATATTGTTGCTGTGATTTTTTATGGCATCAATTTGGGCGGGCCGCTCCAGCTTAATGCCAAGTGTTTGCGGATTGAACCACACCTTATCACAATGTAATGGATTGCCGTTGTTTTCGCAAGTATCAAAAATACTGATGGGATAGTTGGCAATCATACCCCCATCTATATAATAATTTTTAAAAGACACGGTATCTTCTTTATCAATTTTTTGATACTGATCATTTATTACAACCGGCTCAAAATAAAATGGGACTCCGCCACTGATTCTTACCGCTAAAGCTATTGACATATTGGGTGTATGCTCGTAAGAAAAAACATCCAACTGTTGTTTGCTTAAGTTAGTAGCGGTGCAATAAAAATCTTTAAAAACAGTATTATTTTTAAGGTGAAGCTCGTGTAACTGAGCAAAGGATAAATCAGCACTCCCGGTTTTTTCCTTTACCAGTTGCTGTACCCAAAGTTCAAATTTTTCGCCCTTGTACAAACCAAATTTGTTTCTAATGCGCCGGTATTTTCCTACTATTCCACCCTTGCCATCATTGAAAGCCTCTACCGGCAGGGAGCGCATGATACTGTCAATTTCTGCTGCCTTATAGCCTACACTAATCATTATGCCTGCAATGGCACCTGCAGATGTGCCGGCAACTTTATCTAATTGTTGCAATACGCCTTCTTTTTCCAATGCTTTAAATGCGCCGGCATAAGCAAGACCACGTACACCGCCGCCTTCCAATACTAAATTTGTATAAGAGAATTTTTGTTGGGCAAAAACATACAAAGGAAGAAATAATAAGATTAACAGTATTTTCATCAGGCGAAAATAGAAAATCGGGAACCAGAGAAAAGTTAAATCTGCATTAATCTTTATTAATTTTATGATCTGCGTATTTAAAATAAAAACTTTTTCACACCATTCCTAACAGTACCTGCCAGGCTTCATTTACCTTTCCCTTATCCAGCAGTTCTTTGGCGTACAACTGCAATTCATTTTCCATGTCAACAGGATTGATGGAATAATATTGAATGATATTTTTCAACTTATCATCATGAAAAGCAGGATTTATAAAAGGTATTTCAGGAACGTTGCCTAATTGGCCTAAATTATTACCGGTTAGTAAATGGCTGTTTTTAATGGAGGCAGGCAAGGCATCTACACCAATACCAAGCTGTGTATTGGGTTTATCTACTTCAAAAATTGTTTGTGCATTTGCCCTTGTGTACCAATTGCCGCCAAGCCTTGCTACTAAATCTAATTTTTTTTGATCTATTTTTCCTTCGGTATTTAAAATGTTATCGTTGATGTGCATTAATAATACTTCTGCTATTACCAGATTGCCGGCGCCTCCCTGCGTACCTAACGGCTTTAATTCTATTACTTTACATTCCATTTGAATGGGGCTTTCCATAACCCGTGGTGGTTTTACCAATATTGATAGCTCTTTGGTGAAGCCGGCTTTTATAAATTCATCTGTTCCTTTGGGATACTCACAACTACTCAGGCTAACCTGCTGTACCATTTTGTAATCACAAATATTGATGACCACTTCGGGCACTTCCAACACATTTTGTAATGTATGCTTACTGGTATTATCCC
The DNA here is from genome assembly GCA_038234405.1 of Chitinophagales bacterium. GTDB lineage: Bacteria > Bacteroidota > Bacteroidia > Chitinophagales > Chitinophagaceae > Ferruginibacter. The sequence continues at coordinate 14,649 of JBBQTZ010000034.1, read as the reverse complement.
TCATTCTTAAGGCAGGAGAAAAAATAACAATGGGTGGATTGGAAGAAAACAGGTTGAAAAAGCTAAAGGGACTAAGGTTTACAATACCATTTTTATCAATAGTAGATGCAAAACAGATGGGCCGTGGTGCAATAGCATGCTGCAAATAGTTTTGAATTTCTGCAGGTTGTAAGTCTTTAAAGTTGAGTAGCATAAATTAATCTATCGCTATAATTTACTTATATTTTTTTGATCCCTAAAATAGAAAAGTCGCTCTCATCTTTCACTATTGTATTGGTTAATTTGCCTAATCCGTCAATCTCCATTTCTACTATATCACCCTCCTGCAACCATTGTTCTGCAAAATCGGGATTATTTAATTTGCCTGTACCATTCAATTCTAATAAGCAACCGGTGCCTGCAGTGCCGCTGCCTATAATATCGCCAGGAAACATATTAACGCCATAACTACAGCGTTCTATAATTTCAGCAAATGTCCAGTCCATATCGCTTACATTACCGTTGCTCAACTGCACACCATTTACGGAGCATTTCATTTGCAGATTCCATGCTTTGCCGGTATGGTTTTCTTTGCAAGGCACTTCTAAAGATTCCAGTTCATCAAGGGTTACCAGCATAGGCCCAATTACAGTGCAAAAATCTTTTCCTTTTGCAGGCCCGAGGTTTAGCAGCATTTCTTCCATCTGCAATCGTCTTGCACTTATGTCGTTCATTATCATTAAGCCTCCAATATAGTCATCTGCTTCTGCAGCGGGTATATTTCTACCAGGCTTGCAAATAACGATGGCAGCTTCCAGTTCAAAATCTAATTGTTCAAAATGATCGGGCATACAAACTATATTACCCGGCCCCTGTATACTATTGTGGTTGGTAAAATAAAAAATGGGGTATTGATCAAATTCGGGGATCATTTCTGCTTTTCTGTTGCGCCTTGCTGCCGCTACATGCTGCCGAAAAGCGTAACCATCCCGGCAACTTGTTGGGTGCGGAACGGGCGCCAGCAAATCAATATTTTCGAAAGGGATGGCTTTAGAAGAGCGAATCATTCCTTCTTTAATTTTTTGCTCAGCCGCTTGTGCAAGCGGAAAAACATCTTCCCAATAATTTAAAAACATAGCCATGCTGATAGGTAAATCAGGATGAAGCAAATCAGTGTCGTACAATTTATCTTCAACAAGCAAAGCCAACTGATCGTGGCCATCTTTTAAGTAAGTAACTAGTTTCATATTGAGTGATGTTTAATGCCAAAAGTAGGTATTATAAATTGATGAAAATTACGGTACTTGCTATTAGGCGCATTTTAAAATTTCGCTTCTTATTTCGAACGGTGATTACACCCACTGAGGCTTGAAAGATTGAAATACAGGTAAAGAAGTTTGAGCAAGGATTAAGCTGTAATACAGATTGTTGCGGTTTAAAAAAATAATCAGCAAGTAAATCAATTTATAGCGATTGTTTCAATGAAAATCTTTACAGATTTACCATTTTTCTACTTCATCAAAGTCGTTATCTTGCTGGCGAAATTGCTGTCGGGTTTTAATTTTTTGCAACTGCCTTTCTATAATTAAACTGGCTATGATATTACCGGCATTTTCACTGTTTTGCCGGCTTAAAAAAGATTTGATTTTCACCTCACTTACATCTATCCGGTAAAGTAAATTTACCAGTTGCTCAAAATTGTTTATAATAAGATTATTGACGTGGATTGCCAATTGGGTATGCAATTCTTCTAAAGATATTTTTTCTGAAAGCTCAATCGCCATCTCTTTGTTTACCTGCTGTACCAGTTGGTTATGTTCCATCATTTATTAAAATTAATATTTTTCCATCACCCCCAAACCAAATAATGCAAAATCATATTTTACAGGGTCTGCCGCATCTAATTCCTTTAAATAATTGGTTAGTTCCATTGCAGCCTGCCAATCGTTTTGAGTACGTTGCAGTATGCCAAGCCGCCTGGCAACTCTCGATACATGTACATCTATCGGTATTATCAATTGGGCAGGATTGATATTTTTCCAAATACCAAAATCAACACCGGTTGTATCATTCCGTACCATCCAACGTAAATACATGTTAAGCCTTTTGCAGGCAGATTTTTTTTGAGGACTTGCAATATGTTTTCTGCAATGTGTTTCTTCCGCAGCATCTTCGCAATAGCTAAATACATAGTTGTGAAAACCAGTTAGCGCATTTTCAATTGTTGTATCGCCGGGCTGCATCCATTTGGTAAAAGCCGTTTCTAAACTTTGCTCTTTGCTGTAATGGTGCTGTAAAAAGTTCATAAGGTGCCAAAGATCCATATCGTTGAAAGTTCGATGTACAAAGCCATTGAAAATATTAAAAGAATCTGGGTTGCTTTTCCAATTGGTTTGCAGTATGAATTGATAGGGAGCATTGTGCATTGCAGCCATCAATTTGTTGCAGGAACTGATGATGCCTTTCCTGGTGCCCCAGGCAAGGATGGCGGCAAAAAAAGCAGCAATTTCAATATCCTGCTTTATAGTAAACCGGTGTGGAATACTAATGGGATCATCTGTTATAAATAATGCATCATTATACTGAACTACTTTTTCATCAAGAAATTTTTTTAGTTTATTCATTGGTTAAGTAATTTCATAATGGATATACCCAAACCATCTGCAATTTTATTTTTACTAAATTCATTAATAACGATGATTACAGCATTTTGCTGCCCTTTTATAAAAGCAGTAAAGGTGGAAAACCCATAAGTACCGCCATTATGCCAATAAACTAGCGGTTTATCCTGCTCCTCAAAAGTGTGCCATGCTTTACAAACATTTATCTTAGGGGCCAATGCAACTGTTGGCCTTAATATATCCGAAATGATTGAATCTATAGCCTTATTTTTTGGCTGCGCCATATATTGCAGGTAGTTGAGCATTTCCTTACCTGTACATTTAAGGCAACCGGCCGGTGCAAGCGCATCCATACTCCAGTAAGGAGTTGCTTCGTCATTAAAATTCCCCTCGCTTTTATTACCGCTTTTAGAAAAAGTATCGGTAGTTGCTATCATTTTAAACGGCCTGAAAATATCTGTATCCAGCAAATCGCCATAGCTTTTTTCACCAATCCTTGCAGCAAGTACTCCGGCTAGCCCCATGCCCAAATTAGAGTAATTGCTTTTACCATTTGGTGTTGGGGTACATTTTTTAAGGTATGCAAACAAGTTGTTTAATGAATAATTATCGTATGGAATTTTATTGCCATAAATATTAGGCATATTATCTGGTAACCTCGGTAAACCCGAAGTGTGGTTCATTAAACTAAGGAAAGTTATTTGTTGCAGGGCTTTATTTTGTTGCACAGAATCCGGAAGATAAGCAAGGATAGAAGCGGTGTCTGCTATCTTTTTTTCTGTTAGAATTTTTTGCAAAACATAGGCAGTAAATGTTTTAGTAATGCTGCCAATTTCAAATAACGTGGCAGAATCAAACTGCAATTTTGTTTGAGTATTTGCAAATCCTTTTGAATAATATAAACGTTTGCCATTATTAATTACTCCTACAAAAATACCTGGTAATACATTTTGGCTGAAAATGCTATCAATTTTAGTTTGAATTTTAAAATTAATATCGTTTGCAAGTGGCTTTTCTTGTGCCGTTGTGGCAAGTGTAGCCAATAATAAACCCGTTAAAAACAACAATTTTATCATACTATTTAATTTTTTTTACAATAGCCGCAATGGCAATAATTACCCAGATAATATTGACAGCAACACTTGGGTAAGCGCCATGTGCAAATGTGTTGATGGTAAAAAAGACACCACCAAGTAAATTACAAATAATATAGGTAATTGATGTACTTTTTAGCTTGCCGTTGATATTAAAGAAATAGGCTCCTACTATTAGTACAGAGCCTATCCAGCCAATTATTTCTATACTATTCATTTTGTTATTTGAATTCTCTTTATTTTTTCTGAAATTTCTTTATCACTTATGGAAGCCTGTTCACTTTTATCGTACATACTTAAAAGATAAACTGTTTGTTTGATAACCTTAACATGGGTTATAACTTTTGCCCCACCTATTTTTCCTGCATTTTTGGAACGGATAGCGAAGCGAATTTTGTAACAATTTTTTCCGATTGGGGGTGCCTTAAGCAGGATTAAGTTCCATGGATTTACCAACCTCTTCAATTGCTACTTTTAGAGAGTTATATTTCTTTAATAAATTTTTGAACTCTATTTTAAAATCGTGGGTTAAAATTATTTTATAGTTCATCTAAAAACTCTTTTAGGGTATTTAGCTTAATTTTTCCCTCAGCATGCAGTTGCGCTTCCTTATAGCCTCTTTCAATGCTATCTAAAATAGCATTTTTTGATTTTCCGCTTAGCTTAGTAACTTTATCTTTTTTAACAGTTGCCTTTATTTTTGTACGCTCCAAAAATTCGCTAACAAAAGCAAATTCCTTTTCGTTTTTTGGTTGAATGATGATTGTTTCTATATTATAAATGTACTGTTTTCTTTAAAATATTTAACCAATAGCCTGCTCTAAATCGGCAATTAAATCTGTAACATCTTCAATACCAACGCTTAACCTTATCAAACCGTCACTTAGGCCATTTTTAATTCTTTCTTCTCTTGGTATGCTTGCATGCGTCATACTTGCCGGATGATTTATGAGGCTTTCTACACCACCGAGGCTTTCTGCCAAAGCAAATATTTTAGTAGCCGACAATACTTTGTTGGCTGCTTCAATGCTTTCATCTTTTAAAGTAAAGCTGATCATACCGCCAAAACCACGCATTTGTTTGGCTGCTATGGCGTAGCCCGTATTATCTTTAAAACCAGGCCAATACACTTTTGCCACTTTTGGATGTTTGCGCAAAAAATGTGCAATACCAAATCCGTTTTCGCAGTGTTGCTTCATCCGTACATGCAAGGTTTTTATGCCCCGCAACACCAAAAAGCAATCCATTGGGCCAGGTACTGCACCACAGCTTTTCTGAATAAAGTACAATTTTTCCCGTAGCTCCTTATCATTCATCATCAGGCAACCTTGTATTACATCGCTATGGCCACCCAGGTACTTGGTAGCAGAGTGCATTACTATATCTGCGCCAAAATCGAGTGGATTTTGTAAGTAAGGAGAAGCAAAGGTATTATCAACACAAAGCAATGCACCGGCAGCTTTGGATATTACTGCTACAGCAGCAATGTCGGTTATATTCATCAATGGGTTGGTAGGCGTTTCTATCCAGATTAATTTGGTATTGCTGGTAACTGCAGCACTTATATTGGCAGTATTGGTAGTATCTACATAGATAAATTTGATGCCAAATTTTTCAAAAATTTTAGTAAAAAGACGATAAGTACCGCCGTACATATCATTGGCAGCAATTACTTCATCACCGGGAATTAATAATTTAATTACAGCATCTGTAGCAGCCACGCCACTACTAAAAGCAAGTCCATAGTTGGCATTTTCCAATACTGCAAAGGCATCTTCAAGCGCCTTTCTTGTGGGGTTTTGGCTTCGGGCATATTCATACCCCTGGTGTTGCCCCGGGGCAGACTGTACATAAGTACTTGTTTGGTAAATTGGCGTCATAATGGCGCCTGTACTTGGGTCGGGTTCTGCACCAGCATGAATAATTTTAGTGGCTAATCCTACCGGAGTGTTTTTATCTATACTCATAGAGTTTTTTTATAGTTGAAATGCAAAGTAAAAGAATTTTACTCTCACAAGCTTATTTTATGGGTATCTCAACCGGTAAAGAAAATTGCAACAGTAATTTTAAGGCAACCGTTTTTGGGATAAACTTATAGTATTTGTGCAGCACATAAATAGCGCCAGTCAAAGTTATTAGCTTCGTTTTGGCCAGGCGAAATAGTGGGTTTATCGATTGCGCCGGGTTTTAAAATCCCCTTACTAATTAATTTCTTTTTTGCTTCCCGTATATAATCAAATAGCTCAGCATTTTCCAGCAAGGTTTTTTGGGGAGGTGCAAAATTGCGTTCATCCTTTTGCCAAACAACTTCTTTTGGCAATTTTTTATTTACAGCTTTTCTAAGTATCCACTTTGTCCAGCCTTCGTGTAGTTTAAAATTGGCCGGCAGCGAAAATATAAATTCTATCAACTCATGATTTAAAAATGGTCTTCTAACTTCCAGGCCATGCGCCATACTATTTCTGTCAGAAAACCGTAACTGCTCTTCCAATCCTTTGTTTACGGTATTAAAATACAATATGTCATTTAGTTTGGTAATAATGGGCTTATGAATACCCTCCCATTCTCGTCCGTGTAAAGCATTGATAAAATCTTTACTTAAATCTGGCTGCCGTGCAATTTTGTTGTATTCAATTTGCTCAAGCATAATTGCTGCATGAGCGGGCAGGTAAGTAGCTAAATAATTACCAATACCCCATTTAAACTCAATATCATTTTGTTTAAAAAACTTTTTTTCTGCAAATGCCTGTGTAATTTTTTTTCTGCTAATGAGTTGTTGCAGATACCAGTGTATGTATTTGTGATAACCAGCAAGGGTTTCATTTGCGCCGGTTCCATCAAGTATTACTTTTGTTTTGTATTGGCTGGCAAGTTCATATACCTTGTATTGTGCATACACTACCGAGGATGGAAAAGGTTCCTCCTGATGGTAACAAAGTTTTTCAAAGTCGCTTAACAATCCATCAACTGTAAGGGCAGCCTGGTGATTTTTTAATTGAAACCTTTTGGTTACAGATTGAATGTATTTAGATTCTGTTTGTTGAAATGCTGGAAATAACGCAGAAAAACCAGGGTGCTTGTTGCCTGATGAATGTTGTGCAATATAGGATAGTATTGCAGCGCTATCGGGCCCGCCGGTTAGGTTGCAGCCTGTGGCTACATCGCCTCTTATACAACGGCTTACAGCAGATGATAATAATTTATCGAATTTTTTAATGGCTGCATCCGCATTAATAGTTATAGATATTTCTTTATCAATTTTAAAATAGGGATTAATTTTATAATCGAAAGTGGCAGCATCAAAAAACAAGTAATGGCTTGGGGGTAAAGATGAAATATTTTCAAAAAAAGTTTGTCCTTTATCCTCTGCATTTTGCACATAGCCTAGTGCCAGGTAGTTTAACAGCATTTTATTATCAGCCGTTTTAGGTACACCTGTTGCCCAAAGTGCTTTCATTTCGCTGCCAAAAATAAAATGCTCCTTATCATGATAAAAATAAAAAGGCATTTCTCCAAATCGATCCCTTGCTGCAAAAAGTTGTTGTTTTTCGTTATCCCAGATGGTAAATGCAAACATGCCATCAAACTGCCTGAGGCAACCTTCTTCCCAAAAATTATAAGCGGCTAATACTACTTCTGCAACAGATTTTGATTGAAAGCGATACCCATTTTTATACAATGTTTCTTTGAGTTCAATGTAATTTAACACCTGCCCGCTAAAGGTAATGGTGTAACGTTTTTCTTCGGCAACAACAGATGTAAAATATGAACGTTGCATAGGCTGGTTAGCTGCGTTGCCCCCATCAATAATTGATAGGTGTCTATGCCCAAATGCTACAGTTGCATCGTTATTTATCCAAAAACCTTCGCCATCCGGTCCACGATGGGCTATGGCATTGGTCATTTTTTTGATACTATCTGTAAGTATTTCCTTTTTGTAATTATTTTTTAATGATGGATTGGTAATGATTCCTGCAATTCCGCACATATTGTAAAGTTGAACAAAAAAACCCGACATGGGAGAAGGGTTGTGAAAAATAATTATTATTTTAAAGCTTACTTAGAGGGCAGTCAAAAAGCTAATTAACCGTTGTAAAAACAATGTAATTAAACTGTAGTTTTATTAAAACGTTAAGTTTTTTGCTTTGCAAATATTCTGTCTTAAAAGTGTTAAACCACCAATATTTAAAAACTGATGGGTAACATTACTTTAATGGCATCCCAGGCTATTACAAGGTTACAGCCATTACCGGATTTTTCAAAGGCCATCACAAAATTTTCCAGTAAGTCTGTTTGCTTTATTACAGGAATATCTAATCTTGTTACATCTTTTGCTTCATCGTATTTAAATGCACCCCAGGTATCTGTTTCTCTGTTGAGAATCATTGTCCATTTCTGTTCAAAAGGAATGCAGAATAGCGTGTACCGCCCTTTTTTAATTTTAACCCCGCCTATTTTTACAGGAATAAAAAACTCTATTTCTGAAGCTTCATTGGCTCCCATACGCCATAGTTTGCCATATTCTATCAAGTCTCCAAAAATTGTTCTGCCATTTTTTTGAGGTCTGCTAAAAATTGCCCGTGCTATAAGTGGTTCGGTTGCTTTATCCTGAATTTTTAATACGGGATAACCATTAGGATAGTAACTTATGTCTAACGGAGATTTATCAACCGGTGGAAATTTAGATTGAGCCGAAATTTGGTTAAAGTTGGTAGCACAAAAAAAGAATATGCAGCAAATAAATTTTATCATGAATAAATTTTTGTTACAAATGTAATAGTTTTAAAAAATGTGTTGGTGTAGCTTGTAAAAATTTAACTACCACTCATAAAATTTTTTAGTTATCCTGTAGCCACGCTTTTGCAAAAGCTTTTAGTTCTGGAAAAAATTGTACATAAAGATGCTCCAGTTGACTGTAGTTTTCCAAAAAAACACTGTAAGCGACTTCACTTTCCTCTAAATAAGCAGCCCGGCGTAACAAACCACCAAAGCTTTTTTCAATGCCTGCTTTATACTGATAATGGTATAGCCAATTTTGTGCAACAAGATAGGGCACTGTTGTAGCAAACTTATCGGGTAAAATAGCCAGGTTAGCTTGTAAGGTACGGTAGCTATATTGAGCAAATGCTTCCAGCATTGTATTGTCTTCAAACTCAATACGGTCATTAGCTAAAAAATGATCATACACTATATCTACAAAGGCACCGGCATAAAGCCGGTAAGCTGGCCTGAAATATTGCCTCGCCATGCTTGTTACGGCGTGGGTATCTGTAAAATTATCGATAGCCCTGTGATGCATGATACCTCTTTGAACTTCTAATGGGTAGGTAAATTTTTTGTTTCCTTTTACATAATCACTAATCATATTGCCTACTAAAATTTCTGGTTGATAAAATGAAAGCCAGGCATGCGCAAGTAAATTCATACTACTGTTGGTTTAAAATATACATTATCTCTTTAATTCAATTTTTGCAGTAAAAATCGTTGTGAGGGTTTCCAATACAATACAGCTATGTATTTTATTTTATTTTTTGGGTTCAGCAATCGTTTTCTATTTTGAGGTAAAAAATTAGTTTATAAGCCAACGTTGAAATTGTTGGATGCCGCAAAAGGTTTCTAATTGCAAAATCGTGGTTTATTTAAAAACCTTATTTTTTAAAGATAGGCTGTATTAAAAAATACTTACTAATTATTTCATTTATAGGATTTAGTATTTTGTTCGCAAAGCCTTTACTTTTTTGAGCTGGCACCTGCTTACTTTTTTTCTCCCGATTTTTTCGGGACAGGTTGATAAAAAAAGTAATAAAAAAACTCAAGCCCCGTCCGAATGTCGCAGGCCGGGCGGGCTATAGTTCTTTACGGCTGATGCAGAACATTTCCAGCACTTTTTATTCAAGGCCATAACCAGTTTTCGTTTACGAAAAAAATACCTAATCCTTTCCATTTAACCAACTGTTTAAAAAATTATGGATTAAACGGTTACAAAATTACACAAGCTATATTTATGTTTAAAAAACCGTTGGTAAAATATTGTTTTTGTACATGGCCAATCAATTATTTTTGCAAGCATGCAACCGCTGCTAAATAAATTACTGTTTACTATAATTGTTATTGTAGTTTTTTCATCCTTTAATTGTATTGGACAAACTCGTTTTATTGCCAGTGTTTCGCCTGCTGTTATTGGTAAAAATGAAACTGCGGAACTGACATTAATGGTAGAAAATGCCCGTGAATCGCAATTGGTATCGGCACCAGTGCTACAAAATTTTACAATTATAAATGGCCCCAATCAAGAAACCGGCATGGAGAGTATTAATGGCATTGTAAGGCGATACAATGTTTACACCTATACCATACAACCCAGGCATACCGGCTATTTTACCATTGGTGCAGCTACAGCCCGTGCAGATGGAAAAATGCTGCAAACTAAACCTGTGAGTTTAAAAGTTACCAATGCTGCAACAGGTAATACAATCACTGCTAAAGATCCATTTGCGGGTCTTTCTCCTTTTGAAGAACCAGCACAGGTAAATACATTCAACGATTTTGTAATTAAGAAAGGTGAAAAGGCAGAGGAAAAAATAAAGAAAAATATTTTTTTAAAAGTACAAACAGATAAAAATACCTGCTTTGTTGGCGAACCTGTAATAGTTACCTACAAGCTATATACCCGGCTTAAAAGCGAAAGCAATATAATTAAAAGCCCTTCTTTTAGTGGTTTTTCTGTTATAGATCTTTCGGCTGCATCTTACGAAAATTACTCAATAGAAAAACTGGACGGCCGCTTGTACAATGTATATATACTTCGCAGGGCTCAATTATATCCATTACAGGCAGGGCCGGCAATGCTCGAAATGGTAGAAGTGGAAAATAACATCAATTTTATAAAAGAAGATTTTATGAAGAATAACAATATTGATGATTATTTAGGAGGTATATTTCAACCGGCTTTGCCAGCAGAAGCTATACAAGCCGAAAAAATTACCTTACAAAGCAAACCGGTGTACATTACCGTAAAGGCTTTACCAGCCATTGATACAACAGTTTTATACAATGGGGCGGTGGGTGATTTTATCATTCAATCCTGGGTTGATAAAAATACATTTTCTACAAACGAAACGGGCAGTCTGCATGTAAAAATTAGCGGAGCAGGCAACTTTACCCTGTTAAATACACCCGAAATAAAATGGCCAAACGGGATAGAGGTTTTTGAGCCTGTTTTTAAAGATACTTTAAACCGGTTTTCTGTACCTGTTGCTGGTAATATAGCCTATCACATTCCATTTACAGTTGCCAAGGCGGGTTTTTACTATTTACCGCCAATTATTTTTACTTTTTTTAATGCTGGTACTGCCACCTATAAAACCATTAAAACTCAATCGGTAACTTTAAATATTACATCGGGAACCGGTAAAAAAATTAAGATATATACGGCTGCAATAAATACTAAAGAAACAATAGTTGAAAATATTTTTTTACACCGGTGGATGATTATAGTGCCGTTGGTATTGCTCTTATTGGCAGGTTTACTAATCTGGCTTACAATAGATAGAAAAAAAGAGGCAAATGCGTTAAAAAATAAACCCAACAATACTTTTTATCAACATGTTGAAGGCAAACCATTAACTGTTGATAAATTAGTTGTAAACCCTGTAACAGTTTACTCTTTTAAACAGTCGGAAGGGTTGCTTTTACACCCCGATGCAAGACAATTTTACCTAATGCTGAATAAAGAATTTTTAGTTTTACTTGCAGGTACATTGCAGTTAACCGATGCTGTAATTACAAATAAGATAGTGGTTAACAACCTTGGTAAAGCTGGTTTTTCATCTGACGATACAATGAGTATAAAAAACTTATTAAATGATATTGAGCTACAATTGTACACTCCGTTTTTAGATGAAAACAGGCAGGCTTTTTATGAGAGAGCCATACAACTCAAAGAAAAAATTGTACTGGTTTAAATAAAGTGTTTTAATTATAAATTTATTGGGGGTCGCCAATAATGTACAGCTAAACTTTTATATTGTTTTTGTCTCTAAAATGACCAGTTTTTTAAGCCCCAAAAATACCCCGGGCTCCCTTTGTTTTTATAGTATTGTAACATTGTAAAACATTTTCAACAGCAAAATCTGGTTTTAAATAGTCCGTCAGATAATATTTGCCAGGTAAGTTGATTTATGTAGGGCTTTGCTCTGTCAATTTCAAAGCTGCATGATTGATCATTTGTATCTCCATTAAAAACTGTTGCCCTTTCTATAAAAATACCACTACTGCCATAGCCAAAGGCAATATTTGCTCCAACTGCATCTGCATGAATGTGAAATAAGCCGTTTTGAATGCCGAAACAATAATGATTTCCTGTATTGCCAGATAAAGAAATCCAGAAGCCGGTAGTGTTTGCAAAATTTAATGGAAAACCAGTGTAATAGTTTCATACCTACCTTTTGTGCATAGGTACTGTTGAAGGAGTAAAAAAGTAAAATAATGAATACTGTTTTTTTTATGTTAACGCTTTTTTATGTTGTAAATAGGGAAAACGACCCCGATAAGAATTCGTTTCTTAAAAGCATATTTTTTATTATTATAAAAAAATCATGGAAAAAGGGGAGGATAAAATAGGCAGGATACCGGTTAATTTGTATTATCGATAAACTATTTTTTTACCTTGATAATATAATAAGGTACTCCAATCTTTACAGTTCAAATGTATGATGTTACGAATTATTATTTTTACAGTTTTTCTTTTTGGCATTTCATATTCAGGCATTGCGCAGGATAAAGAAATGAACGACTTACTGTTGGCTCTGCAAAACAGTAAAGAAGATACAGCCCGTATTAATATTTTGAATGAAATACAGGCATCTTACCTTGATGTGAACAATGACTCTGCGGTTTTTTACAATAAACAGGCAGAAGCACTCATCAATACATTACAGGCAGATTTCAAGCGCCATCGCTGTTATCATGCCTTTGTAAAAATTTACCATGCAAAATTTAATTACGCATTAGCAGTTGACTATTGCCTTAAAGCAATAACTGTTGCAGTGCAATTTAAAGATGATTTTCAAAAAGCAACTTCTTACAGAGCCCTTTTCAGCCTTTACTGGAACTTGCGTAAAAAAGATTCTGCCATTAAATATAGTGCCTATGCAATAGATCTTACTGAAAAAATAAAAGACACCAACAACGTTGCTGCCATGTATGGCAACCTCACAAGAATATACAGTGAAATGGAACTGTATGACAAGGCCATCGCTTATGGCAAAAAAGGTATTGCGCTGGGCGAACAATACATGGATTTTAAAGGGCTACTTATTTCTTTGAATAACCTTGGTAACTGTTATCTCTTAATTAATAGAAATAACGAAGCCATACTTGTTTTTGAAAGACTTTTAAAAGATGGCCAGAAATATAATCGATTAAGATCAGTACAAAATGCGCTGATAAACCTTGGTGTAACTTATTATAATATCGCCGATAAAAATAATTTGAGCAGGATTGCTAAAAAGATGAAGGAAATGGAATCCACATTTGATGAATCTGACCGTAGTGGAACAAGCTACCGGCACCTGATTTATGGATACAACAATACTTTACAAAAACAGTTTGAGGTTGCAGAAAATGAGTTTATAAAAGGAATAAAAATTGCAGAAGCTGATAGTATTCTCTCCCCATTAGAAAGTTTGTATTTAGCCATGTCAACCATAAAATATGCACAGCAGAATTTTGCAGGTGCTGTTGTGTGGGATAGTAAATGGAGTTCATTGGATCAAAGTATGAAGAAGAAAGAAATGGCTGAATATGCAATAGACCTTGAAGCTAAGTATGCTACGGAAAGTAAAGAAGCTAAAATAAAATTGCAGGATACTCAACTGAAACAAAAAAGTATCATCAATTATATTGTAATAGGGAGTGCTGCAGCGCTGCTAATTATTTCAGTATTACTTATTGTAAATTATCGGCACAAACAAAAAAATCAGTTACAACGTATAAACGATTTGGAAACACAGCAACAACTAACCGCTACCGAAGCTGTACTCAAAGGTGAAGAACAGGAACGTACCCGCCTTGCAAAAGATTTGCATGACGGGCTTGGCGGCATGTTAAGCGGTATCAAATTTTCAATGAATACAATGAAAGGCAATTTAATTATGACGCCTGACAATGCGCAGGCTTTTGAACGCAGCATGGATATGCTTGACAGTTCTATCCAGGAAATGCGCCGTGTGGCACACAACATGATGCCAGAATCTTTGGTAAAGTTTGGGTTAGACACTGCACTCAAAGATTTTTGCAATGGCATCAACCAAAGCGGTGCCTTAAAAGTGAATTACCAGTCCATTGGCATGAACAATGTTTTGATTGAACAAATAACCGCCATCACTATATACCGCATTGTACAGGAACTCATTAACAATAGCATGAAACATGCTGCTGCCACAACCGCTATGGTGCAATTGAGCAAAACAGATAGTCAATTGTCTGTTACGGTAGAAGATGATGGTAAAGGCTTTGACACAAACATCTTAAATGCGGCAAAAGCCCGCCCGGATGACACGGTCGGACGGGGAATTGGCTGGGCTAATATCCAGAACCGGGTAGATTTTTTAAAGGGCAGGCTCGATGTTCAGTCAAATGAAAAAAAGGGAACATCGGTTTATGTTGAATTTAACCTGTAAGGTTTTTCAGCGCTGCTTATCCCGGTTGCAGACATCATAGATTTTGGTATCATAGCCGGGCGGAATAAACCTATAAGGTCTTGCAGGGCTGCTTATCCTGGCTGCAGACCTTATAGGTTTTTCAAGCTAAGCCCGGCGGAATAAACCTATAAGGTTTTGCAGGGCTATTTATCCCGGTTGCAGACCTGATAGGTTTAGCAAACAAAGCCAGGCGGAATAAACCTATAAGGTTTTTCAGGGCTGCTTATCCCGGCTTCAGACCTTATAGGTTTT
>JBBQTZ010000033.1:0-27934 GCA_038234405.1 Chitinophagales bacterium | reverse complement strand
ATTATTTTATTACTGTTTCTTTTTCGCTGGTAACCCATTTTTTCATTTCTTCACAAGTCTTATATTCATCATCTACTTTAATATAATACGTTGGTATTCTTTCAGTGAACCATTTTTCGAGCATACTATTCTTTTTTTCTTCAAGAGCTCTTTGAGATACTTTGTTATAATCATCTTTTAAGTTTTCTCTGTGCGGTTCGGTTCTACTTAATAAATAAACTATTCTAACACCTTTTTTTCCTCTTTCGTCCGTAAATTCTGTTGGTTGAGAGTATTGTCCTACGGTTAAATCTTTCATCATTACCACCATATCTTTATCTAATTGGTCAATAGTAATGTAAGTATTTCCTTCAGCATTAGATTTTCTGCCACCCGTAAACTTGCTGCCCTCATCATCACTGTATTTAGAAACAGCCTCTCCAAACTGTAATACACCGGCAATTAATTTAGATCTTACAGTATCTAACCTGGCTTTAGACGCTGTAATTTCTGTTTTAGTAATGGGGGCTATTTTTAAGATATGCCTTACCACCGCATCATCGCCTGCTCTGTTTATCATTTGTATAATGTGGTATCCAAACTTGCTTTTAAAGGGTATAGAAATTTGCCCTTCTTTTAATGAAAATGCTTTAGCCAAAAAAGTAGGATCCCATTGCTTTTCATTTCGGTTTAATTCATATCTGCCACACTTATCCTTACTTCCCGGATCGTCTGAATAGGCTCCTGCCAATGTGCAAAAATCTTTTTTCCCTGCTTCAATCTGCTGTCTAAATTCCTTTAATTGATCTATTGAGTATTCTTCTGCTTCTCTGCCAGCTTTGGGATAAACCACTATTTGCCCAATCTCAAGTTCACTTTCGTAAAAAGGTAAACTATCTGTAGGAAATTTATCAAAATGCGCCTTTACCTCGTTGGGAGTAATGCGTACAGGCTCAATTATTTTATTGCGCATGGCGCCAGCGAGTTTACGCTCCCTGAAGCCGTCTTTAAAATCTTCTTTAAGTTGGTATAACGTTCTGCCGGATATTTCTTCCAGTTTTTCTTTAGAGCCATATTGGTTTATAAAGCCTCTTATCTGGTTATCTATTTCTGATGCAATTTCTTCGTCGGTAATTGGCAACGAGTCCTTTTCAGCTTGTAAAACAAGGGCTTTAATTCCCATTGCCTGCTCAAGTGATAAACATTTGGCATTATCCGGCACTTCAATACCCTGACGCTGCATATCTAAAATGGTATTTTCAATATCACTTTTTAATACAATTTTATCACCCACTACGGCAATAATTCTATCTGCAACTACCTTTTTTGGTTGCGCATAAGATGTAATAAAACAGCAATTTAAAAATAGAAAGAAAAGAAAATACTTCATTGTAAAAAGTTGTTTGTAAAAATAAGGCAGATGAACTTTCATGTGTTCACCTGCCGGTTTTATTAACAAATGTTTGTAAACGGAATTTGCAAAGAAAGCTTTGGGTTATAATGTACGTTTTACTTCTACTTCTTCAAATGCTTCTACTATATCGCCCACTTCTATGTTTGCATAGTTTCTGATGGTTAAGCCACACTCCATATTGGTTGTTACTTCTTTTGCATCATCTTTATATCGTTTAAGGCTTCCTAATTCACCTGTGTAAATTACAATGCCATCTCTCACAATTCTTACCCGGTTGTTTCTGGCAATTTTACCTTCCAGTACCATACAACCTGCTACAGTAGCCTTATCAAATTTATAAGTTTCTTTTATCAATACGTTAGCCAGTATTTTCTCTTCTACTCCGGGCTCCATCATACCTTCCATTGCACTTCTTATTTCTTCAATGGCGTTGTATATAATAGAGTACAATTTAATTTGTATCGATTCATTTTCAGCCAGCTTAGCAGCCTGCATAGATGGACGAACGTTGAAGCCAATTATAATTGCATCTGAAGCATTGGCCAGGGTAACATCGCTTTCGGTAATTGCACCTACAGCCTTGTGTATCACTTTTACTACTATCTCTTCTGTACTTAGCTTTTGCAAAGAGTCACTTAATGCCTCAACAGATCCATCCACATCACCTTTTATAATTACATTTAATTCTTTAAAGTTACCTAAAGCAAGTCTTCGTCCTATTTCATCAAGCGTAATATGTTTTTTAGCTCTCATGCCCTGCTCTCTTAAAATTTGGCCACGCTGGTATGCCTTTTCTCTTGCTTCACTTTCATTAGAATAAACTTTAAAAGTTTCACCTGCCTGTGGTGCACCATTTAACCCAAGTATTAATACGGGGGTAGATGGTGGCGCAACTTCACTTTTAAGGTTGCGCTCATTGTACATAGCTTTAACCTTACCAAAGTTTTGGCCAGATACAATCATGTCGCCTGGCTTTAGTGTACCGTTTTGAACAAGGATGGTTGCAACATACCCCCTTCCCTTATCAAGCGATGCTTCTATAACAGTACCATTAGCAGGCTTCTCCGGATTGGCTTTAAGCTCTAACAAATCTGCCTCCAATAAAATTTTCTCTAATAATAAATCAATATTCAAACCTTTTTTTGCACTTATTTCCTGACTTTGAAATTTACCTCCCCAGCTTTCTACCAGTATATTCATACCGGCCAATTGCTCTTTAATCTTCTCAGGGTTAGATCCGTCTCTATCTATTTTATTAATAGCAAAAATCATTGGAACATTAGCTGCCTGCGCATGCGAAATAGCTTCTTTAGTTTGTGGCATTACTGCATCATCTGCCGCTACTACTATCACAGCAATATCAGTAACCTTGGCACCTCTTGCTCTCATAGCTGTAAAAGCTTCGTGGCCCGGTGTATCTAAAAAGGTGATAGCTCTTCCATCTTTTAGTTTTACTTCATACGCACCAATGTGCTGGGTAATACCTCCTGCTTCGCCTGCAATAACATTCGTATTTCTAATATAATCCAGCAAAGAAGTTTTACCATGATCTACGTGCCCCATAATGGTAACTATAGGTGCTCGTGGCCTTTTATCCTCTTCGCTATCTTCATTTTCATCAACTTCCAGTTCTGCTGCATCTTCTACTCCTATAAATTCTACTTCGTAATTAAATTCACTTGCTACTAATTCAATTACATCTGCCTCTAACCGCTGGTTAATAGAAACCATAATACCAAGGTTCATACACTTACCTATAACCTCTGCAAAACTCACGTCCATTAAACCCGCCAGCTCGCTTACAGAAATAAATTCAGTTACCTGTAATTTAGTTGTTCCTCCTCCATCAGAATCATCTCTGTGAGTTGACTGCTCATCTCTTTTTGCTTTTCGGTATTTTGCTTTCAGGCTTTTTCCTCTACCGCCACCGCCAGATAATTTAGCCTGGGTTTCTTTTATTTTATCCTGAATTTCTTTGGCATCAATTTCCCTGTCTTCTCTACGTGGAGGTGCTGCGTTTGGTCTGTTAAACCTATTGTCACCGCTACCTGTATTTCCTGGCCTTGATGGGGCGCCGGTACCACCACCTGCCGGCCTGTTGGGGCCGCCGCCTGTGCCAGGGCCTGTTCTATGTTGGCCTCCGCCTTGTATATTACTTCCCTGGTTGGGTCTGTTTCTATTAGGGTCAAATCCACCACCATGCCTTGGAGGTTGTGCTCCACCTGTGCCTGGTGCTTGCTGTGCCGGAGGCGGTGCGCCACCACCCCTGCGATCCATTGGAATGCGCTTGCGCTTGCGTTTATCTTCACTTTCTCTTTTTGGGCGGGTATCATTATCAACAGGCAAAACAATTTTGCCTAAAATTTTTGGCCCTTCTAACCTGTCGGCCTTAATATTTTCAATGGTTGCTGGTTGATCTGTCTTAGGTTCTTCAACGATAGCTTCCTTTATAACAGTGGCTATAACTTCAACTGGTTTTTCCTCTTTAGTTTCAGGTACTGGTGCCTCAACTATTTTATTTACTGGTGGCTCAACAGCTTTTATTACCGGTTTTTGAATTGATTTTTTAGGCCTGGTTGAAGAGTCAATAGCATCTAAATCAATTTTGCTAACTACCTTGGGGCCTTCTAGTTCTGGTGCTTCTATTTTGGTGATACCATCATTATCACTCACTTTTATTTTGTCTAAAACTACTTCTGGTTTGTCTAAAACTACTTCTGGTTTGGCTTCAGCAGGCTTCTCCTCTACAGGTGGCGGTACTATTTGCACTTCTTCCACCACAGGGATAGGTTCAGGTACAACAACCGGTGGGGCAACTATAACTGGCGGAGGCACAATAACTTCCACAGGGGGTACAATTATTACAGGTTGCTCAGCTTGTTTTTCTACAACAGGCGGTTGGTGCGTAGTTTCTTTTTTCTTAAAAGAAAGATCTTCTTCATCTCTTTTCTTTTTAATTTCTGCCGTTGGCGCAGCCTTGGTCAATTCAATTTTTTCGGCTTTTTGCTTAGCTACTTTGTCTTGCTGAAACTCCGTTTGCAATACACGGTACATTTGTTCCGTGAGTTTTGCGGTTGGTTTCAAATCTTCATTATTAAAACCTTTCGACTCCAGGAAGTCAATAAGGGTATCTTTCCCAATATTAAATTCCTTGGCCGCTGCCATTAACCGGGGTGTATTTGTTGCTACTTCTGACATTCGTTGTGTGGGCCTAAATGCTATAAAAGGCTTTTTTTGATCTTTTTGTTATTAATAAATTTTCAATAGCACTGTTTAAAAATGCTATTCCTTTTCAAATTCTTCGTTCAATATCCTCAATACATCTGCTATTGTTTCTTTTTCAAGATCTGTTCTGCGTTCAAGCTCTACAGCACTTAAAGCTAATACAGATCTTGCAGTATCACAACCAACTTTTTTAAGTGCTTCTATTACCCATGGTTCTATCTCATCACCAAATTCTTCTAAATCAACATCGTATTCATCTTCTTCGCCTTCATTATCCCTGAAAACATCAATTTCGTGCCCTGTTAATTCGCAGGCAAGTTTAATGTTTACACCTCGCCTGCCAATAGCTAATGATACCTGATCTGGTTTTAAATAAACGGTAGCATGCTTTTTTTCTTCATTTATTACAATACTGGTAATTTTTGCCGGTGTAAGTGAACGCTGTATTAACAATTGGATATTACTTGTCCAGTTAATTACATCAATATTCTCATTTTTCAATTCCCTTACTATACCATGAATACGGCTACCCTTCATACCTACACAAGCTCCTACAGGGTCTATTCTGTCATCAAAACTCTCTACTGCTATTTTTGCTCTTTCTCCCGGATCTCTTACAATTTTTTTAACCACTATTAAACCGTCAAATATTTCCGGCACTTCTATCTCTAACAATTTTTCGAGGAAAGTGGGGCTTGTACGTGAAATTACAATAACGGCCTGACTGTTTTTAAGTTCAACTTTTTTTACAACACCTCGTACAGTTTCGCCTTTTTTAAAATAATCGGATGGTATTTGTTCAGATTTTGGTAAAATCATTTCATTTCCCTCTTCATCTAACAGTAATACTTCTTTTTTCCATACCTGGTAAACTTCGCCACTTACTATATCGCCCACCCTGTCTTCGTATTTTTTTATTAAAAGGGTTCTTTTTAAATCATTTATACGGCTTGCAAGGGTTTGCTTTCCAGCTAATATAGCACGGCGGCCAAATTCCTTTTGTATATCTACTTCCTCATATAACTCTTCACCTACCTGGTAATCAGGCTCTATCTTAATAGCATCTTTATATTCAATTTCAGTAAGGGTATTGTACAAATCATCATTATCAACAATTGTACGGCGACGGAAAATTTCCAGATCACCCTTTTGGTCATTCACAATTACGTCAAACTGCTCATCACTACCATACTTTTTACGGATCAATGTTTTAAAAACATCTTCCATTACCTTCATTAAGGTAGGACGATCAATGTTTTCTGCATCTTTAAATTCCTGAAAGGAGTCTATTAAATTTATTCGTGCCATATACCTTACCAGCCTCACTTATATCCCCGCAGGCAGGGGAGTTTTATTATTAAAATTAAAATGATATTTGAACTATAACTTGCTTTATCTCTTCAAAAGCAAGCACTTTATTGATCAATACTGCTTTTTTATTTTTTCCCTCTTTATATTCTATTAAAATACCCTCATCAGTAGCATCTGTCATTTTCCCCTCTAATTTAATATCGTCTGATAAGGTAACTGCAACTGTTCGTCCAATATTTTTTTTAAATTGTCGGGGTAATAGTAATGGTTCATCTACACCCGGACTAGAAACTTCCAAAGAAAAATTTCCATCAGGGTACCAGGCTTCCTCTTCTATAACCTTATACATTGCCCGGTTTATTTTTACGCATCTGTCTATATTAATGCCATTATCAGCATCTACAAATATCTTAAAATTATTGACTGGCTTTATTCGAACAGACACTAAAAATACATCTTCGCTTTCTGCAATGATTTTTTCTACTAATTCCGTTATTTGCTGTATAGCAGGTAATTGAGACATATATAATAAAGAAGGGAACGTTTTCCGTTCCCTTCGAGTGCTTCTTTTTTTCCGCTGCAAATGTAAGTAACTAATGTATAATAGCCAAAACAGTATATTTTTTGTTGATTCCTGTAATTAATTATTCTTAATTATTAACAATATTGCTTTAGTTTGAGTTATACATTTGTAATATGAATTTGATAAGAATACTATTTGAGCTTTTTGCATTGTACGTTTTGTACAAGCTGATATTTGACTTTATTATACCATTGGTAAACACAACCAGGCAGGTAAAAAAGCAGTTTACGAATATGAATGCGCAAATGCAGGAGAAAAAAAATCAACAATACAATCAGCAGACAACCGATTCATTTTCTGCCCCTAAAACTACCCCTGCAGATAAACGCAGCAATGACGACTACATTGAATTTGAAGAAGTAAAATAATTTTACGGATTACCTCTTTTTCTTTTATATAAAAATAAAAAGGCCTTTGTAAATATTACAAAGGCCTTTAAGATATGGGGGTTACAGTAAACTATTTGATTGCATACAAATATCCGCTCTTGCGAATTTTATTGCTTTTGGTGTAATACTTTATTGGATAAAACCCTGCAGGTTGTATCAACTTATTAAAAAGCGTTCTAAAAAAACGCACTAGTGGTATTTTTTGATAATCGCTTTTCATAAAAAAATTAGTTTTAATTATATCAACGGAAGTTAGGTATCAATATTGTACAAA
Source organism: Chitinophagales bacterium (assembly GCA_038234405.1). Classification (GTDB taxonomy): domain Bacteria; phylum Bacteroidota; class Bacteroidia; order Chitinophagales; family Chitinophagaceae; genus Ferruginibacter. The sequence continues at coordinate 20,759 of JBBQTZ010000033.1, read as the reverse complement.
AAATGTTAAAGTGGAAAAATCTTCCAATCAATTAAAACTCTTTAACTAAATCTTCACCATTTTAAAGGGCACTTAATGAAAAAGCCCAGACTTTTCAGCATGGGCTCTTCTTCATCTGTCGTGCCTAACAATTAAAATTAGCAACCGTTTGTAACAATCAATTATTGATTTATAAAAACTGATTGTGTTAAGTATTTTTTTGTGGGGTGATAAATAAATAGACAAGCCCCGTCCTTAATAGTGTTAATAATCTTATCACTTATTTCAAGAGGCACAGCAGGACATCCATAGCTTCTGCCTAAAAATCCATTTTGTTGTATAAATTTATTACTTACATAGGGGGCGCCATGCAGAACGATATTTCTTTCCAATGCCTTATCATTAAATCCTTTTTCACAACCCTTTAATTTTAATGAATACCCGTTGCTACCATTGTAGGTATTCATGGTAATATAAAACCCAAGGCTACTTTCAAAAGACGACAATTTATTTGAAAATTCTGTAGCGTATTGAAGGCCTGTATTTTTTCCATGTGCCACCAACGTACTAAAAAGAATTTTACCACTTACGAGGTTTAATATAAACAACCTTTGTTGTGTAGACGGTTTTGTAAAATCAACAATTGAGATGATTTCGGTATTATTGAGTAAATTTTTTTGTAATAGTATTTCATAACCTTTTATAGCATAATTAAAAACTTCAAACGAAATGCCTGCTGCAGAAAGATTCCATTCATCATATTTTATAGTATATGAAGCTGGTTTAATCGTTTTACATATTTCCGGGGAAATTATTGAAGGAGAAAAATTATTTTCGCTGGCAACTGCTGTTAAAGATTTGATAGCAAAAAACAAGAGGATAAAGCATGCAATGCATGCAGGATAACGGATTATTTTCAACATTTATAGGGGTTTTTGTTACAAACGTTTGTAAGAATCTTACCAAATAGAAACGTTTAAAACTGTTTTTCTATTGCAAGGTACTTAAAAAAAGTTTGTAGAAGGGTTATAGTTTTTTATTATCTTGAACACTTAATTTTATTGCTTCGGTTGTTTGCCTGCATTTTGAACCAATAAAAATACCTGATATGCACTTATCTCCAAGAGAAACAGAAAAGCTTTTACTTTTTTTAGCTGGCGAACTGGCAGAAAAAAGAAAAGCAAGAGGACTCAAATTAAATTATCCTGAAGCAATTGCGCTCATCAGTAGCCGATTGCAGGAAGCTGCGAGAGATGGTAATACCGTTGCATACCTGATGCAATACGGAGCCACGATTTTAACTAAAAGTGATGTAATGGAAGGTATAGCTGAAATGATTCATGATATTCAGATTGAAGCAACTTTTCCTGATGGAACTAAATTGGTGACTGTGCATGATCCAATCAGGCATGCATACCCCGAAGAAGTGTAATGCACCAATTTTTAATGAAAGAGCATTAATTTTTACAATTAAATTAACAATTATTTGAAACTTGCCTTAAATCCTTTGGGGTATTCGGGCTTAAATTCTGTTTGTATGATACCAGGCGAATACATTTTTGCAAAAGGAGATATTGAAATAAATGTTGGCCGGATAACGGTTACCATTGCTGTAGTTAATACCGGTGACAGGCCTGTACAAATAGGTTCTCACTATCATTTTTTTGAGGTAAATAAACAAATGCAGTTTGACAGAGCTATTGCGTTTGGTATGCGCCTCAATATTGCTGCTGGCACAGCCGTTCGCTTTGAGCCGGGAGAAGAAAAAACTGTTGAACTTGTAGCCTTTGGAGGTAATAAAAACATTACTGGTTTTAGTAACCTTTTAAATGATTCCATTAATACAGAAAATAAAGCAATTGCCATTAAGTTGGCTCATAAAAAAGGATTTAAGGATACGAAATAAAAATACAGCGATATTTTTTAGATGTTTCTGGTCGCTTACATCAATTCAACAATTTTCAACAATTTTAAAACCAAATAACTCATCTCAATTATGCATATCAACCGCACCAAATATGCCAATATGTACGGCCCTACCAAAGGCGATAAAATTCGTCTTGGTGATACCGAACTATTTATTGAAATAGAAAAAGATTTTACCGTATATGGTGATGAAGCCAAATTTGGCGGAGGCAAAACCATCCGGGATGGTATGGCACAATCGGCCACGGCTACCCGAAAGGAAGGGGTGCTTGATTTTGTAATTACCAGCGCAATGATAATAGATCATTGGGGTATTGTAAAAGCTGATATTGGTATAAAAGATGGCAAAATTGTAGGAATTGGCAAAGCCGGCAATCCCGATACCATGGATGGCATTACTCCCAATATGATAATTGGTGCAAGTACAGAAGTACATGGTGGTGCAGGCCTGATAGCAACAGCAGGTGGCATTGATACGCATATCCATTTTATTTGCCCTCAACAAATTGACCATGCTTTATTCAGCGGTATTACTACCATGATTGGAGGGGGAACAGGCCCTGCTGATGGAACCAATGCAACCACAGTTACACCCGGAGCCTGGCACATTCAGAAAATGCTGGAAGCTGCAGAAGCTTATCCAATGAACCTTGGCTTTTTTGGCAAAGGAAGTTGTGCAACGTTGGCCCCGTTAGAAGAGCAGGTAGAAGCCGGAGCACTTGGCTTAAAAATACATGAAGATTGGGGAAGTACCCCTGCTGTAATTGATGCTGCCTTACAAATTGCAGATAAGTTGGATATCCAGGTAGCCATACATACAGACACTTTAAATGAAAGCGGCTTTTTAGAAGACACAATGGCCGCCATCAATGGCAGGGTAATACACACTTTTCATACGGAAGGTGCTGGCGGCGGACATGCGCCAGACATCATCAAGGCGGCCATGTACCCCAATGTTTTACCTTCCTCTACTAACCCCACAAGACCGTTTACTGTAAATACTATTGATGAACATTTAGACATGCTAATGGTATGCCATCACCTGGATAAAACAGTACCGGAGGATGTAGCTTTTGCAGACAGTCGTATTCGGCCGGAAACGATTGCCGCCGAAGATATTTTACATGACATGGGTATATTTAGTATGATGAGCAGCGACAGCCAGGCAATGGGCAGGGTGGCAGAAGTTATTACCCGAACCTGGCAAACGGCTCATAAAATGAAAGTGCAAAGAGGCAGCCTGCCGGAAGATGAAGGAAATGCAAACGACAATTTCAGGGTAAAAAGATATGTAAGCAAATACACTATCAATCCTGCCATATCACATGGTATCAGCGAATATGTAGGATCAATTGAGCCGGGTAAAATGGCTGATTTGGTTTTGTGGAAACCGGCACTCTTTGGTGCAAAACCAGAAATGATGATAAAGGGTGGAATGATTATAGCTGCAAGAATGGGTGACCCTAATGCCTCTATTCCAACACCGCAGCCTGTTATGTATCGCCACATGTTTGGAGCAGCCGGCAAGGCATTGTTTGAAACCTGTGCAACCTTTGTTTCAAAGGTTTCTTTAGAAAAAAATATTGTACAGCAATATGGTTTGCAAAAGATGATATTACCGGTTAAAAATTGCAGGAATATTTCTAAAAAGGATTTGATACACAATAGTGCTACACCTCAGATTGATGTAAATCCAGAAAACTATGAGGTAAAAGTTGATGGCCTTGCTATTACTTGTGAGCCACTTGCAGTGCTGCCACTGGCACAACGATATTTCTTGTTTTAGGGTATTTTGATAAAAAGATGAAAAGGGGTAAAGAAAGTGTAATAAGATGCTTTTTTAAGCAGCTGTTCTTATAAAACATAGCCTTAAAATATTTAATTTAATAATAATTTAGCTAATGCTGATAACGGAAAAAACAGGAAATTTAAATTCTTTTGAGATAAATAACCGAACCATTGATTGGCTCCCTGTTGAATGGTTTGAAGCAAGAAAAAGAATTTTAACCAAGCAAACTAAATGGGGCAAAAACATTTCCATTAAATTTTTAAATGAGAACCCTGAACTAACACAGGGAGATATTTTATTTGCAGATGAACAATCAATTATTGCCGTGGAAATTTTATCCTGCAATTGTATTGTAATACATCCAAAAACGATGTTTGAAATGGCATCTGTCTGTTATGAAATTGGCAATAAACATTTACCCTTATTTTTTGAAGATAATGCCGTTTTGGTTCCGTATGAAGAACCATTGTTTAAACTATTATCGGCACAGGGCTATATTGTAAAGCAAGAAGAAAGAAAATTATTGACATCGCTAAAAACCAGCGTATCGCCGCACGCCGCCAATAGCGGTAGTGAAACATTGTTTTCTAAAATCATGAAATTAAAAAGTTAAACCCTATGAATACTGCCTTATTGAATCTTCTCCATTTATCGGATTCAACTTTACCCATTGGTGGCTTTTCTCATTCTGCCGGGCTGGAAACCTATGTACAGCAGCAAATTGTAAAAGATAAAAAAACAGCCATTGCATTTATAACGGAAATGCTGAGCCGCAATTTGTTTTATACTGATGCTGCTTTTGTATCATTGGTATTTGATGCAGCAAAGGAAAATGAAATGGAAAATATAGTAAAGCTTGATGAGGAATGCACGGCAGTAAAACTACCAAGGGAAATGCGGCAGGCTAGTCAGAAATTAGGTACAAGGTTGATGAAAATATTTTACCCTGCGTATAAAAACAATCTCATTATTTCATTTCAGCAGGCAGTAGAAAGCAAACAAACTTCCGGCAATTATTGCATTGTATTTGGATTGATTGCTCATGCTATGGGTTTATCTAAAGAAGATACGCTTAGTGGCTTTTATTACAATGCAACAGTTGGCTTTGTTACCAATAGTGTAAAGCTGATTCCAATTGGGCAGCAGGATGGGCAGGAAATATTACTTTCAATACAACCATTAATTAATGATTTGGTTATAAAAACCATGAAGCCGGATAAAAACTTATTAGGCCTCTGTTGTACCGGGTTTGATATCAGGTGTATGCAGCATGAGCAGTTGTATTCACGATTGTATATGAGCTAGAATATTTGTTTGTATTTTTTAAAATCCTCAATCAGTATAAAAAAATTATGGGTAGAAATTATATAAAAATAGGTGTTGCAGGCCCGGTTGGCAGCGGCAAAACTGCTTTGATAGAACGCCTGAGCAGGGCAATGAGTAAGGATTATAGCATTGCTGTTATTACCAACGATATTTATACCAAAGAAGATGCAGCGTTTTTAACCAAAAATTCATTGCTGCCGGCAGAGAGAATTATAGGGGTAGAAACAGGTGGCTGTCCACACACTGCCATAAGAGAAGATGCCAGTATGAACCTGGAAGCAGTGGAAGAAATGGCTGCCAGAATTCCAGATGTACAAATTATTTTTATTGAAAGTGGTGGCGATAATTTATCAGCTACTTTTAGTCCGGATTTGGCAGATGTAACCATCTTTGTAATTGATGTTGCAGAAGGAGACAAAATACCCCGAAAAGGTGGACCAGGTATTACCAGAAGTGATCTATTGGTGATTAATAAAATAGACCTTGCGCCTTATGTACATGCCAACCTGCAAATGATGGAAACAGATAGCCAAAGAATGAGAAAGGGTAGCCCGTTTGTATTTACCGATTTAATGACGTTGCAAGGCCTGGATGCAGTGATTGGCTGGATAAAAAAATATGCACTGCTCGAAACTACTAACGAACCCAATCTTTGCCGATGAAAGCAGCACTGCATATAAAGGTAGCGGCAAGCGGTACAACCAGTTTTTTGCAAAATTCTTTTTGTACAACACCCTTTAAGGTGATGAATGTTACAGAAGTAAAAAATAGCAAACAATTGCACCTGATGCTGATGAGCAGCAGCCCCGGCATATTAGATGGAGATGTGTACGACATGAAAGTTGAAGTAGCTGAAAATGCTTCACTTCATTTGCATACGCAGGCTTACCAGCGGCTATTTCAAATGAAGGGAGCAGCAACACAAAAATTAAATGTTTATGTTGCAGACGGTGCATCTTTTGTTTTTTTACCACATCCCTCTGTACCGCACCGGCAATCAAATTTTGTAAGTCGCAATACTTTTTACCTTAGCAATTACCGCCGGTTTATTTTTGGAGAAGTACTTACCTGTGGCCGAAAACTAAATGGTGAAGCATTTTTATTTACAAAATTTCATAGCAGTACAGAACTGTATTTTCACAAAAAACTAGTAATAAAAGAAAACCTGTTGATGCAACCTGCAAATATTGAGGTAAATGCAATTGGCCAATTGGAAGGCTTTACGCACCAGGCTAGCTTAATCTATTTAGAAGAAGCGATAGACTTAAAAGCGGTACAATCACTTTTATTAAACTTACTTTCAATAGAAAAAAATATAGAATTTGGCGTTAGCGAGGCTCCGGTAAATGGGCTAATCGTTCGCCTGCTTGGTAATGGTGCAGAACAGTTGCGCCATTGTATGTTACGCATCAATATTTTATTAAACGAATATACCTGTAAAACGCTTGAGCATGCCGACTGATATGCAAGCCCTCATCATTACGGCCATCTCAATCGCTTGCCTGCATACCTTAACAGGGCCAGATCATTATTTGCCATTTATTGCCCTATCAAAAGCAAGGGGCTGGAGCCTAGGTAAAACCATTGGCTGGACGGTAACCTGCGGCATGGGACACGTGTTAAGCTCCGTACTGCTAGGCCTTGGCGGTGCTGCTATTGGCTGGTCATTATCTAAAGTAACCTGGCTGGAAAACGTACGTGGGGGCATTGCCGGCTGGGTAATGTTCAGCTTTGGTGTAGGCTATACTTTATGGGGTATTTACCGCCTGTATAAAAATAAACCACATAAACATTTCGATCTGGAAAATGATGGCAGCCTGTATGTTTTTGAACACCACCATAATGGAGCTGCCGTTGCCCCGCAAGAAAGACATAAAGTAACTCCCTGGGTAATGTTCATCATTTTTGTATTAGGCCCCTGCGAACCCATGATACCGCTGCTTTATTATCCTGCTGCACAAAATAGTTTTACCGGGATGTTGCTATTAGTTATAGTTTATACAATTGTAACATTAATTACCATGCTTAGTCTTGTATTGCTTGGCTATTTTGGAATTGCTTTTGCCACTACACAAAAAATAGAACGCTACGTGCATGTACTTGGTGGAACAACCATATTGATTTGTGGTGCGGGAATGTTGTGGATGGGCTGGTAATATTTTATGGGCCCGGCAGTAGAATATCTATTCAGCTTAATGAAGGAGTATGATTCTGTCATTAAATTCTTTCGATAAAAAGATGTAGGATCCATTTTAAATTGTAATAGCATTTAGCAATTGGAGAACACATCAACTATGGCATCGCCTCGCTCGGGTTTACCCACCAACCAAAACCGGGAGATACAATTTAAAATACAGCCAGCATTTAATAATCATTCTTTTACCAAATATCTTTTTTTGAGTTTTTGCCTCCAAACAATTAGTTTACCCAAACCTTATCAACCCAGCTTTTGCAGTTGCCTGTTACAAGGTTAAACCCGGCATTAGCAGTTGAAAATTTATATAATTTTCAACTGCTAATGCCGGATTTAAAAAACTGTGGTATATTTTTTATTTTATCAACACATTATTTTACAATTTTCAACTCTTTAATCAAATTACTTGCTCCGCCTAATTTATCAATACACCACAATACGTAACGGATATCTACACAAATAGTACGGTTAAGGTCTTTATCAAAAGCTATTTTATGGCTCAATGCCTCGTAATTACCATCAAATGCAAGGCCAATCAAATTACCATTAGCATCCATAATTGGGCTACCACTGTTGCCGCCGGTAATATCGTTGGTGGTAATAAAGGTTACAACTAAATCATTTCGTCCCTTATCAATGTACTGCCCAAAATCTTTTTTTCTTAATAATTCTACCTGTTTGCCGGGTAAATCAAATTCATAATCGTTGGGTACATATTTTTCCAAAATACCTTTTGCAGTGCATATATAGTCGTATTTAACGCCGTCTCTTGGTTGGTAGCTTTTTACATTGCCATAACTGACCCTCATGCTAAAATTGGCATCAGGATACATTTTTGCAGCAGCAGCCGGATTCATTTGCATAATACCTTTTAAATAGCTTTTACCCAACTCTGCATTTTTATTATTAAACGCAGTATAAATAGGTGCATACTTGGTATTGTACGTTTTGGTAAAGGTAGCAGCGTAAGCAAATGCAGGATCTGATTGCAAGGTATTAGCATCGGGATTGGCAATAAAAGCAGCCCATTTTGCATCATCCAATATCATCGTTTTATCAAACAGGTTTTTTGCCCATTTCTTAAAAGTAGCTTCTTCTTTCAAATCGCCATACATAGCTTTAATACCTTCGTAAAAACCGATAGGATGCTGGCTTTTATCAACATCATTGTAAAACATCATAGCAGTAGTAGCTACTATTTTTTCATCACTTGATCTATCTGCATTTTTAAGGTATTCAGTTCTATTAGCTATAGTGGCAGTAAGGGTTTTCTTCATATCCGCAGTAGATACACCGGTTTTTACCATATCTGCTTCTAACTTTAGCAACTGAGCTGCATACGTTGTTAAGGGAGATCCCATAATACCTTCAGTATAGTATTGGCGTTCTTTACTATAAGGCGTCCATGTACTGTAGTTTTTTGCATACTCAGTAAAAAGGTTTTCATACTCAGGTTTACCTTTTGCCCAATTGGCAAATAGTTGCTCGTAAGCTTGTTTGGCTTCGTATGTTTTAAACTTTTTCAGTTGTTTTGTTTCACCATCAAAAAATTTCCAGTAATTGGCTACAGAAGCATAATTAGCGGCAAGTTTTAACTTTACTGCCGGATCTTTAACCATTTGCCCTTGCATTATTTTTAGGCGCACATCTCTTAAGTTTACCAGAGATGGGTTTTCTATTTCAGTTTTTAATTTTATACCATTGCTGGTTTCGTATCGGTTTGTACTGCCGGGATAACCATAAATCATAGCAAAATCGCCATCTTTAAAACCCTTTATACTTACAGGTAAAGCATATTTTGGTTTTAAAGGAACATTACTTAAGCTATAATCTGCAGGTTTACCATCTGTAGCTGCATATACCCTAAAAACAGAAAAATCACCGGTATGGCGAGGCCATTCCCAGTTATCAGTATCACCACCAAATTTACCCACACTTTCAGCCGGTGCGCCTACAAGCCTTATATCCCTGTATGTTTTATACACATACAGTATGTACTGGTTTCCTTTAAACATACTGTAAATTTTACCAGTAAGGCCATTGTCTTTATCCAATACTTTATCAGTTATGGCTTTGTAAACTTCGGGTAATTTACTCACCCTTTCGGCCCAGGTTAATCCTTTCAGCCCCTCTTCTACCTCGTTTGTTACGTCTGTAATCCTGTCAAGAAATTGAACGGTGAGTTTACTTTGTATTTCCTGGTCTTTACTCAAGGCATAAAAACCATCCTTTAAATAATTGTGCTCCACAGTACTGGCGCTAGCAATGGCATCGTAACCACAGTGGTGGTTGGTAAATATCAAACCCTCACTGCTTACAATTTCGCCTGTACAGCCTCCGCCAAAAATAATAATAGCATCTTTTATAGATGATTTATTGATGGAATACAATTGCTCTTTAGTGAGCTTAAGGCCTTTTTTAACCATATCATTATATACTTGCTGGCCAAGTAACATTGGCAGCCACATCCCTTCGTCAGCACTCGCTTTTAGCAGGCTGGCACAGAGTAAAATGGAAACAAATAATTTTTTCATATCAATTTATTTTTTTTAGATTACAAACCTACTGCAAAAGGATTGGTTGTAATACAGGAGCCATTAAAATATGATATCAATCGGGTGCATCCCAAATTGCCGCTCCTGATTTCAGTCGGTGAGGACACCGGCCGAGGCTCAGCCATGGTCGGTGTCCTCACTGACGACTTGTTACTGCGACAATTTGGGATGCGTCCTATCAATCAGTCGTCTGATTTAATACAGATTTTACAGTAATTTTCCATTTAGATAAATTTAAACCCTTACTGCTGTATCTGTGGTATATTTGTTTGATTTTTTAATTGAAAAATAGACAATAATTATCCTGCTAATTGCCTGTTTTTGATTTGATCAGTGTAATGCAGTACTTTTATTTACTACCTAATCAGATTCAATCATCCATGTCACTAATCAATCTTAAACTTCCTAAAAGTATTGCATTAGCATTGCGGCTGCCTATTAGTGGGCCACGAAGCCAGCAAATAAAGGTATTAAAAAAACTTTTGCGAAAAGCAAGATTTACACAATTTGGTCAGCAATATCTTTTTGATGAAATATTAATGAGCAGGCATCCGGGCAAAAAATTTCAGCAACTGGTACCTGCCTGCAATTATAATAAAATGTACGATGAGTGGTGGTACAAAGCAAAAGCAGGTGTGGCAGATGTTTGCTGGCCAGGTGTTGTTAAATATTTTGCGCTTAGCAGCGGCACAAGCGAATCTACCAGTAAGTTTATACCCATTACAAAAGATTTATTAAGGAGTAACACTATTACAAGTGTAAGGCAGTTATTAAGTTTAACTAAGTACGAAGATGTGCCTAAACGAGCAGTGGGTAAAGGCTGGCTAATGCTGGGCGGAAGTACGCAATTGCAAAAAGGGCCTACCTATTATGCAGGCGACCTTAGTGGCATTCAGCAAAAAAATATTCCATTTTGGTTTCAGGGTTTGGGATTGTATAAACCAGGTAAAAAAATTGCAAAAGAAAAAGATTGGGCAATAAAACTACAAGAGATTGTTGACAATGCCCCTAACTGGGATATTGGCTTTATAATGGGTGTGCCGGCTTGGTTACAACTGTGTATGGAAAAAATTATTGACCGGTACGAGCTTAAAAATATACACGAAATATGGCCCAACCTTGCCTTGTATGTACATGGTGGCGTGGCGATGGAACCTTATAAAAAAGGATTTGAAAAATTACTGGGTAAACCTATTACCTATATAGAAACCTACCTGGCAAGTGAAGGCTTTTTAGCTTACCAAAACAGGCAGGCTGCTGTTGGTATGCACCTGGTACTCAATAACAATATCTTCTTTGAATTTGTACCTTTTGATGATGCTAATTTTGATAGTGAAGGTAATATGACAGATAATCCGGAGGCATTAATGATACATGAAATAGAGGAGCATAAAGACTATGCTGTATTAATTAGTACCAATGCAGGTGCCTGGCGATATGCCATTGGCGATACAATAAGGTTAGTTGATAAAGATAGAAGTGAGATTATTATTACAGGGCGTACCAAGCATTTTTTAAGCCTGGTAGGCGAGCACTTAAGTGTTGATAATATGAATAAAGCAGTAGAAATGGTAAGTGAAGAACTAAATATTTCAATACCTGAATTTACTGTAGCCGGGGTGCCTTCCGGCAACTTTTTTGCACATCATTGGTACGTAGCCACCAACGATGTTGTAGATGAAAAAGACCTTGCAAACAGAATAGACAATAAACTTCAACAATTAAATGACGATTACGAAGTGGAGAGAAAACATGCTTTAAAAGATTTGTTGATAACTGTATTATCTGAAGATACTTTTATGGCTTTTATGCAATCAAAAGGCAAGGTTGGCGGACAGCATAAATTTCCCCGGGTACTTAAAGGAAAAATGCTGGAAGATTGGAATAAGTTTTTAACCCCTGCAATGATTAGTTAAATATAGATTTTGCAGTTAAATAAGTGATGAAAGGATACAACAAACGTAAAGACTTCAGTTTTTTTGGATGATAAAAGAGTACACTGTTTTGAAGCAAAAATGATCTCAAATAATTAAGCAGTAAGCCTATTTGATATTGTAATAAAACTGCAAAATTTGGTGTAAATAGCATGTTGTATCTACCTAAATAAACTGTGCTGCCAAAATTTTACCCATCACCAAACTCAATTAATTTTTCTATTTATTTTGTTAATCAGTTAATCTCAACTACTTAAACTTACAACCAAACAATACTCCAAATATGAGCAACTGTACATTGTTATGCTGCGTACTACTTTATTCTTTACCACTTTTTTGTCAGCAAACACAAAAGCCGCCTTTGCACGGTAAACACTGGATGGCTATTACCGGAAAGCCGTTAGCAGCAACAGCAGGCGCTATGATTTTTCAACAGGGAGGAAATGCCGTTGATGCGGCCTGTGCCATGCTTGCATCTACCTGTACTATGTGGGATGTGCTTAGCTGGGGAGGCGAAACACAGGCATTAATTTACAACCCCAAAACAAAAAAAGTTATTGGCATTAATGCATTGGGTGTGGCACCAACAGGCGCTACCGCTGCATTTTATAAAAGTAAAGGGTATAATTTTCCGCCAGAATATGGCCCCTTAGCTGCGGTTACGCCTGGTACGGTAGGTGGAATTTGTTTAATGCTTACCAACTACGGTACTATGAGCTTACAGCAGGTACTGGCGCCCTGTATGGAATTGGCAGCAGGATATGCTATTGATGCACAAACGGCAAACAGTATTGAACGGGGAAAGCAAAGAATTAAGGAATGGCCTTACAGTAAAAAAGTATTATTACCGCATGCCGGCGAAAAACGAGAAGCTCCTGTAGCTGGCGAAATATTTGTACAAAAAGAGTTATTGCAAACTTTAACCAAAATGCTAGAGGCCGAGCAACAGGCTTTAAAAAAAGGCAAAAGCAGAAAAGAGGCCATCATGGCTGCTTACGATCGTTTTTATAAGGGAGATATTGCAGAGGAATTTGTACGAGGTTGTAAAGAGCAGGGCGGACTAATTACCCTGCAGGATTTGGCCAACTGGAAAGCAGTAGAAGAAGAACCTATGCAGGTAAATTATAAAGGTATAGATGTGTACAAACTGCAACAATGGACACAGGGACCGGCACTGTTGCAAAGCCTGAACATACTGGAAAATTTTGATCTTAAAACAATGGGATACAACAGCGCAAGGTATATTCATACGCTTTATCAAACAATGAATCTGGCATTTGCAGACAGGGATTTTTATTATGGCGATCCGGCTTTTCCGCCAGCAGAACCTATGAACGGTTTGTTAAGTAAAGAATATGCAAAGCAACGAGCAAGGCAAATTGGTTTTGTAAAAAACGATCCAACCATTGGCCCGGGAAACCCTTACCCTTTTGAAGGAAAAACAAATCCTTACCTAGATTTATTAAAACAAAGGGGCTTTACCATGGATACCGTTAATAGCAATAAGCCGGGTTTTGTTCCTGCTCATGATAGTAGAAATGGATTAGTAGCTGCTGCATCTACAGCTACCAGTACACAAGATGATGAATACCAGCAACGCCTTTGGGCCGGAACCACCTCTGTAGAAGCTGCCGATGCCGAGGGCTGGGTAGTTTCCATTACCCCGTCTGGCGGCTGGTTGCCTGCCTGCATTGCAGGTAATACAGGGGTGGGTATGAGCCAGCGCCTACAAAGTTTTGTTCTCGATTCTTCTCTCAATCCATTTAATGTAATTGAACCCGGTAAGCGGCCAAGGGTAACACTTACCCCAACGCTTGCATTAAAAGAAGGCAAACCATTTTTGTCTTTTGCAGTACAGGGTGGCGATACGCAAGATCAAAATTTACTACAATGCTTCTTAAATATGGTAGAATTTGGAATGACCGTGCAGGAAGCTTGCGAAGCTGCCAATTTCAATACCAACCAACTATGGCTATCGCTTGGGGGTACTAAAAACGATGATCGTAAACCAAAACCAGGCAATTTATTGCTACACGAAAACACATCTGAATGGGTGCGGAAAGAATTACGCCAAATGGGCTACACCCTTAGTTTTGATGATAGAACAAGTGGCCCTATCAATGCAATTTGGTTCGATTGGATTCATGGAAGTTTTTGGGGCGGCAGCAGTAATCATGGAGAAGATTATGGCATTGGATGGTAAAAATTGCTATAACTATCCAAGATAAAATGGCTCAATAAGGCATTTCATTAAAAGAATAAAGCCTTCAAAAAAAATCAAAAAAACATTCATTCAACTTTTAAAATCAAATTAAAATTTTATCAATATCAATATAATGATATAAAACCAATACAAACTGATAGCATTTCAATTTATTTTATTAATAATTTTTTAAAATATCTGCTAATTCGTTAGTTTTTGTAGTAAAAAAATTACTATTTAATATACCTTACTTATATTTGAATAACTGGTATTTTTACAATTGCCTGTAATATTCATCTCCAAAAATTATTACCATGCTTAATAGTGAGTTATTGAAGTCCTATCTGGTACCCGATGCTGTATGGGATGAAATGGTAGGCAACAATGAAGTAAGGGAACAATACACAAAGGCTGTAAATTTTTTGAACCAGCTTTCTATTGAAGAGCTAAATAAAAAGGAAGAACTGGCCAAAAGGCTTTTTATGAGCCAGGGAATCACCTTTACTGTGTACAATAGTGGTGAAGGAATAGAGAAAATTTTTCCGTTCGATATTATTCCACGTATTATAACTTCTGCAGAATGGGAGTATATTGAAAAAGGCATTAAACAGCGTTTAAAAGCCCTTAACCTTTTTTTAAAAGACATTTACAGCACACAGTTTATTATTAAAGATGGAGTAATACCGGCAGAAATGGTTTATAGTTGTCCGCATTACCTGCGTGAAATGCACAATTTTCCGGTGCCGTACGATATTTACGTACATATTTCTGGCATTGACATTATTAGAAATAACGACGGTTCTTTTTACATTTTAGAAGATAACCTCCGTACACCAAGTGGCGTAAGTTATATGCTGGAAAACAGAGAAATTACCAAGCGTTTGTTTCCGGATTTGTTGCCACAAAATAACGTACGCAGTGTAACAGAATACCCAAATATTTTGCACAAAAACTTAATGTCTTTATCGCCGAGGCAAATAAGTAACCCTACCATTGTATTGCTAACGCCGGGCATTTACAATTCTGCTTATTTTGAACACACAACCCTGGCAAGATTGATGGGAGTAGAATTGGTAGAAGGAACTGACCTGGTTGTAGACAATCATAAAGTGTATATGAAAACCACCGCAGGCCTGCAACAGGTTGATGTAATATATCGCAGGGTAGATGATGAATTTTTAGATCCACTGGTTTTTGACCCCACCAGTATGCTGGGCGTAGCAGGTATTATGAGCGCATACCGCAAAGGCAATGTTGCTATTGTAAATGCTGTAGGCAATGGTGTTGCAGATGATAAAGCAGTGTACACCTATGTGCCTGCCATGATACGCTATTATTTAAACGAAGAACCTATTTTAAAAAATGTACCAACTTACCAATTGGGCAGAGATGAGGAACGAGCGCATGTATTTAGCGATATAGAAAATATGGTGATTAAAAAAACCAATGGCAGCGGCGGCTATGGCATGCTAATGGGTAGTGCTGCTACAGCACAGGAAATAGACGAATACAAAGCCGAGGTTTTGCTAGATCCCAGAAATTTTATTGCACAGCCTATCATCAATCTTTCTAGTGTACCATGTTATATGGATGGCAAGTTACAACCAAGAAGGGTTGATTTACGCCCCTATGCTTTATGTGGCCCCGATGGAATAGAAATTGTGCCAGGTGGCCTTACAAGGGTTGCATTAAGAGAAGGATCTTTGGTTGTAAATTCATCGCAGGGCGGTGGCAGTAAAGATACCTGGGTGTTAGCGCCGTAATCAAAATGGAGGCATTTTTGTTGCTATTTAATTGGATTAATTCTTTTATAAAAAAAAAGGTTTTCTAACAAAAAAAGAGTTTGTTGTATATCTAAATTTATTCACCACTTATTAAAATAGACTTTCTTTAAACCCTCGATTGGGTGCCTTGAAAGCCAGTTTTTTTCTTATGCTTAGCAGAGTAGCCGATAGTTTATACTGGATGAGCCGGTACATGGAACGTACTGATGGCATCCTTAGAATGTTGAAAATAAGTTATGCCTCATCGCAGGATGATATACAGGATTTTTCGTGGATGCCCGTATTAAAAATATTTACCTTTTTAAAAGAAGAAGAGGCTAAGTCATTGGCATACAATACAAGGGCCGTACTACAATTTATGGTGCTGGGAAAAGATAATCCTAATTCTGTACTCAATATTGTTACCATGGCAAGAGAAAATGGGCGTAGTGTGCAGGATCATATTACCAAAGAAATGTGGCAGTGCCTGAATGATTTTTATCATACCATACGGGAGCAACATTTAGAAGTATGGCTGCAAAAAGAAGATCCTATCAGCATTTTGGATAGCCTTATCATTAAAGGCATGCTTTATTTTGGCACTACAGATGTAACTATGGCAAGGGGCGAATCTAATGCTTTTATAAATATTGGCAAGTACCTTGAGAGAGCTTTACAGAGTGCAGATATTTTAGATATTAAATTTAGTAACCTCAATTACGAGGTAGATAAGGTAGCAGATACTGCCTATTGGAAATACCTGTTAATGTCTATATCAGGCTACGAACTTTATTTAAAAACCTACCGTGGTGGTTTTGAAGCAAAAAATGTGGTGGCCCAGGTAGTTTTGTTAGAGCAGTTTCCCCGATCCGTAATTTATTCTGTAAACAGGCTGCATCGCTATTTTGAGAAATTAAAATATGAAGGTAATGCTGCAGCTTACAATCAAATAGATTTTATGATAGGTAAAATTAGAAGCAGAATTAAATTTTCAACAGAAGAATCTATCGCTAGTGAAGGATTGCATCATTTTTTGAAAGATACAAAAACAGCCTTGTTTCAAATAGGCGATTCAATAAGCAAACAATATTTTGCCTATTCTTAATTTTTGTAAAATTTAATTGGGCATTAAAAAGGTTTTTCCGGGCAAATTTTTTAACCGCCTTTCATGAATGGTTTGTGTTATAAACATAAACCGGCAGTTGCCAAACTATTTATTTTTCCTTTTCATCACACTTAACTATTCAATACTTATGCCGCAGTTTGTAATACATCATGTTACTAAATATAATTACCCTGTTCCGGTAAGAGATAGTGCAAATCAGTTAATGCTTTTTCCTGTAAAGGATGCCTATCAATCTGTGCAGAGCCAGCATATTTCCATTACAAACGAGCCTGTGTTAGAAATGTACACCGATTATTACGGCAACGAAATAGCCACTTTTACTAACAGGGCACCCCATACCGAGCTTCGGATAGATTCAAATATTTCTGTAACTACCAGGCCGGTACCCTTGCCGGCAGATGATAAATTAATTGAAGAGCAGTGGAGCCATTTACAGGATATTAAGTACAATGTACCCTTCATCGACTTTTTAAAGCAGGAGTACTTTGTAGCATTGCCCGAAGTAAAACAGATTGCAGATGCAGGTTTTTATAATTATGTTTCTGTATTTACCGCTGTAAAGCAATTGAATGAATATGTGTTTCAAAATTTTCAATACATAAAGGGTATTACAAGCGTAACCACTACGGTAGATGAAGTGTGGCAATTAAGAGCCGGAGTGTGCCAGGATTTTGCTCATATACTTTTAGTGATGCTACGTTTATTATGCATCCCTGCACGCTATGTAAGTGGATATGTTTGTCCTCATCAGCAAACTTTACGGGGCGAAGGAGCCACCCATGCATGGGTAGAGGCTTACATCCCATTTCATGGGTGGATTGGCCTTGACCCAACCAACAATTGCGTGGTAAATGATTTGCATGTAAGACTAGCGATTGGAAGAAATTTTAGCGATTGCTCACCTGTAAAGGGAACCTACAGAGGATCGGCTAAGCAAACCCTTGAAGTGGGTGTATCTGTTTCACATGAAGACGGATTGATATCAAAAGAAACAGCAGCCATCTTAACGCCACAAGTAGTTACAAGTAAATTAGAAGATGGTGCAGGCGACGATAATTCTTACCGGAAGTACATGCAAATGGTGCAGCAGCAGCAGTAAGGCATTTGTGAATGGTTAAGCAAGCTTTTGCAGTTGAATTTGTACTGAAGGGTTGCAAAAGAATAAAGAAGGTATTTCGGGTTATTTGATACCGAACGGAAAAAATATTCTGCTATTGCATTTATAAATAATAGGTAGTATTTTGATGATTAAACTATACTTGATATGACAAATTCTACATCTGGCATCGTAACAAATTTTTTTAAAATTATTGCTATCATTATAATTTTACAATATAGCAAAAGTATTATTGCTCAAAATATTAAGATACCAGTTTATAAAATTAAAAGTATAGAGCTAAGGTCACTTTTAGTGAAAGGTAATCGATCTAAATTAATGGTTTGTTTAATGATTGATAAAGCAGGGGCAGGATTGACAGATAGCTCCAGCCTTAAAATTTTTGCGTTGGCTAAAAATAATTTAGGAACTAGAAAAAGAGTTATCATAGGCCAAGGAAGTGCCATACAACATAGTTATAATTTAGATACTACCTTTTATCCGTTTATAATGGGTAATACTGAAATCCGGATAAAAAAATTACGCAAAACTCTCCCGGCTGAATCTTTATTGGATGATGGTTATTTTTATTTTATTCCTTCAATAATAGACACAAACATGTTTAAGGGTACAGTTCGCAACTTAATATTCACAATTAGTTATCTAAGCAAAGGCGAAATTAAAAACAATATCATCAATTATAAAGCCTTTTTGCGTGCCCTTACTAAAGTTGCCGAATTAAACCCCTGCCCCCCTGCACGTCCTCCTGATTATAATTAAATGCAATTGCTTACAAATTTTACTGAGGTAGCACCTTTTATCTAAATCATTTAAAATACAGTTGAGTTAAATACAGTTGCTAAAAATGCAATACAGATTGGTGTTGCAGGCTATTTTTTATATTAAAACAGTGAATTATTATGAGGTTAAAAAGTATTTTTAATTACCTGGCCAAGTAGTAATTACAAATGCTGGGTTAAAGTAATATTTTTACTCTCTTAACTTTATTTAACCATGGGTTTACACAACTATTTTTCTTATATACTTAATCCCTTAGAGCTGTTGCGTACAAAAAAGGTATTGAAGGTAAATCCTACTGTAGCTGCCGAAAGAATAGAGCCAGAAGAAACTAAAATTTATGTGTACGATTATGATGCAAACAGTATAACAGTAAAGCAACTCTCCCATACAACCGACAGTTTTAACTATGCAGACTCTCCTAATACAACCTGGATAAATGTAGATGGAATTAGAAAAGCAGATGTAGAAACCATCTGTAATCATTATGGCATTCATTACCTTATTGTAGAAGATATTTTAAGCTTTGGTCACCGGCCAAAAATGGATGAAATAAATGGATTGGTATTTTGTGTACTTAATATGCTCTATTTTAATGAAAAAGATTCTGCAGTAGAAACAGAACAGATTAGTATAATTCTAGGGAAAAATTTTGTCATCAGTTTTCAGGAAGATGCCACAAGAGATGTATTTGATCCGTTAAGAGAGCGGCTGAAAATAAACAATATAAAAGTGCGGCAACAAAGGGCAGATTTTTTGTTTTACTCCTTGATTGATTTAATAGTAGATAATTATTTTTTAGTGATGGAAAAGCTTGGCGAAAAAATTGAAAACCTGGAAGAAGATATTGTTCGTAGTCCCAATACCCGAAGTTTGGCAAAAATAAATATGCTTAGAAAAGAAATGATTGTTTTAAAAAGAAGCATTGCCCCTGTTAGAGAATTAGTAAATGGAATTTTAAGAAGTGACAGCGAGCTGTTAGAAGAAAGAACAGAAAAATATTTTAAAGATGTGTATGACCATATTGTACAGGCAAATGATTTAGCAGAAAACTACCGGGATATGATGATGAACCTGCACGATTTATACCTGAGCAATGTAAACTTAAAAATGAATGAGGTGATGAAAGTGATGGCAGTGGTTACTTGCCTATTGGCACCTGCAACAGTAATTGGAGGTATTTTTGGGATGAATTTTGAAACCATACCACTGCTGCACAATAGATGGGGATTTTTTATTTCCGTAGCACTTATGCTGATTGTACCGCTTATAATGCTTAGCCTTTTTATAAGAAGAGGTTGGTTCAAAATCTAAGTGTAATAACTTTTTTTTATGTTCCTATGGAGCATTTTTAATCTACCGCAAAAAAAGATTTTCTAAATATCAATATCCCGAATAATTATTATACTTTCATAAAAGTTTTCATAGGGTACGGATTAAAAACGAGCTGGGGTTTCTACCCCGGTTCTTTCATTTTTATCATATTTTTTCCTTCTTTTACAAAAGGTAGAACAGTTGTACCAATACAATGTACAATAAAAAAGAAACTGCATTTTTTGTATTGTTATTCAGCACTACAACCAATTTAATTTTAGATATTTAATAAACATTTATCAGTTCATTTATAAAAATAGCTTAAAATGATTCAGAAAAAAAAGCCGGAAGTAGATGTGATTATGGATGTACTCAATGAAACATTACAAGCAAACCCCTCATCACCATTTGTACAAAGTTTACTTTTTCAATACCAGGAACGTGGCGGACTTAGCAAAAAACAACTGGAAGGATTGCACAGCAAAGCCTCTAAAGTAGCAACAATTGCAGCAGGTAAACTGGCCACACTTCAAGCTATCATTTTAAAAAAACCAACCCGTTATAAATCTGAAATGCCTGCTGCCGCTCCTGCTATCGTAAAGGATACTGTTAGCGGGCAATTAATTGAATCAATTTTATTGAAATATCCCCAACATAAAAGAGTGCTATTTTACAAAGCAAAATTTGATAACAACGAAACACTTTCTGCTGCGGACAAAACCGAACTTGAAAAATTTGCAAAAATTTTATTAAAGT
>JBBQTZ010000032.1:0-28099 GCA_038234405.1 Chitinophagales bacterium | reverse complement strand
ATATTGCTGTAATTTTTAAAATTAAACGACAATTTTTTGAATGAAATTTCGTTATTGCACCAGTATATTTAAATTAAATTGATGGTCTGTAAAATGTTAAGAAAAAATGAAATAAATAAAAAATTTCCTATAATATATACTTTATTACAAATTAATATTATAGTGTTACAATTAAAAAATATCATTTATAATTAATTTACTAACTTTTATAATACTTTATTTTGATTCGATAATTTCTAACATAAGTTATTTTTCAAGTTTTTTCTTTATTATTGACATAAAATAGTTCATTACTCATTACATTTTCAATGTGACTGAGATTAGCGAAGCTATTTTTATAATTTTGCATACTTGTATATAATTTTTATTTTAATACACATTATTTAAACATGCTGTTTACTTCATTTTCTTTTTTTGTATTACTGGTAATTACTTTTATAATTTATTATTTACCTTTCCCCTTTTTTAAAAAAGCAAATACCCAGATACTTGTATTAATAATTTCAAGTTTAATATTTTATGGGTACAATACTCCATCCTTATTATTTTTATTAGCATTTTCCGGTACTATAAACGTTTTTACCAGCTACTATGTAACATACGGTTTAGTTAAAAATAGGTTCATTTTTGCAACAACAGGAGTAGTAATCAATTTATTAGTACTTGCTTTTTTTAAATACTCTCCATTAATTGGAGGTACATTTTTTAACACAGAAAATGGTATTGGAAATTTTTTGATAAGCATTCCTTTACCAATTGGAATTTCATTTTTCACTTTTGAAGGTATTAGTCTTGTTATTGATACTTACAAAGGCCACACGGAAGATAAATTCAAAAATCTGGTAAATCCATCCTTTGTTAAACATGTTAGAAATTCTTTTTTCTTTATTGTATTTTTTCCGCATTTGGTGTCTGGCCCTATTTTAAAAGCTCATGATTTTATTCCTCAAATTGGATATAAGCAATTTAAAAATATTGATTGGGATTATTGTTTTAGAACACTGGTACTAGGATTTTTTTTAAAACTTGTAATTGCAGATAACTTAAAGGATTTTACCTCTCAAATAGAATATCCCGGGTTTACAACACTTTCAAGCGTAACACTAGTAACATTATTAATTGGCTATTCATTTCAAATATTTGCAGATTTTGCAGGTTATTCGCTTATTGCACTTGGTTTGGCAGGTTTATTTGGTTATGTATTAATGCAAAATTTTAACTTTCCGTATATATCAACTTCTTTTTCTGAGTTTTGGCGAAGGTGGCATATTTCTTTATCAACTTTTTTAAAGGAATATTTATATTTTCCACTAGGGGGTAACCGCAAAGGAAAGATCAGGACATATTTAAATTTATCTATTACAATGATATTGGGTGGTTTATGGCATGGAGCAGGATGGAGTTATGCTGTTTGGGGTGCTTTTCATGGATTAGCTTTAGCTATTGAACGTTTAATTAATGATAGATGGAAATTTGTTTACAAACCTTATTCTTTCTTTTTTTTCTTTAAAATACTTTTTATTTTTTTAATGGTTTCTTTAGCATGGTTATTATTTAAACTGCCTAATTTTAGTCAGGCTATTTTCTACGTAAAAGCCATCGGAAGTAATTTTAGTTATGCGGTAAATTATATAATAATATTTTTAGTTCTGTTATATTCTTTACCAGTTATTATTTTACACAGTTTGTATTTAAAAAGACAAATTAATCCATCATTTTTAACGAAGTGGAATTATTTATTATACGGTATTCTGCTATTTTTGATAATTACAAATAGTGGTACTGCTGGTGCATTTATTTACTTTCAATTTTAACAATGATATTTAGAAGCTTAGTCATAGTAATTGTACTCTTCATTATTTTTGAAATAAGTTTAAGAGTATGGGTTGTAAATTGGGATACAAGCCAGAATGATAAATCCGCTAATTTAATTGGTGCACAAAACTTTGTTTATAACTACTCAAAATTGGATTTAAGTAAAGACACAATAATTGTTGGTTCTTCAATATCAAGAAAGTTAATAATCGACTCGCTTGGAAAAAATTTTATTAACCTGGCATTTAATGGGTGGAGTGCTTATGATGGACTAGATTTATTAAAAAGATCAAAATCTATACCATCATGTATTTTAATTGAATCAAACAGTTTAAGAGAAGTAGTTACACAAGAAGAAATAATCAACATATTTGATCCTCTTTACAGTTATAAAGAATTAATAAAATCATCTCAATTACAAAACCAGCCAGTTGGTTTGTTAATAGGATTTTTAAAAGATCAAATGAAGTCAAAAATTTTGGCCTCAAAAAAGCTTAAACGTAGTAATGTTAATCTGTATAATTACAGCATTCAAATGATTAAAAAGGAATATAGTAAAGCTTTAGACGACTCTATAAGTATAAGAAGGCTAAATAAACTTAAAAGTATTGTAAACGAATTTGAAAAGCAAAATGTTAAAATCATTTTATTTGAAGTACCAATTGATTCATCATTAATGCATACTACTTATATGGATTCCGCAAGGAATTACTATAAAAAATATTTTCCTCTTGCGGTTTATAGCTACATACAGCCACCTGTAAATAATTATGTTTATTCCGATGGAATACATTTACTACCGGAAAGTGCAATAGAATATACAAATTTTTTAAAAAAATCACTTTTACTCTTTAATTCTCCTCCTACAAACTAAAAGTGTATTAATGAGTACTTGTATTTTTTGCCATTTTGAGTTGTTATTATATTTTTTAAAATAGCCTGTACCTATAATATTGTTAAAGCATAAAAAAAATTAGCAGCAAAATGAGTTTTACCAATAGTACAATCGTTAAAATATGCAAGTAGCTAACAGAGTAGCATTTAATACAGGTATTTTGTATGTTAGAATGGCTATAACTGTATTTATTTCTTTATATGCTACAAGATTGGTGCTTAGCGCATTGGGTGTATTAGACTTTGGGCTTTTTAATTTGGTTGGTGGCGTAATAGCAATGCTTGGTTTTTTAAATGGATCAATGGCGGCCGCCACACAACGATTTATATCATTTGCCCAAGGAGCCAATGATATAGAAAATATAAAGCGAATTTTTAATGTTAGTATGATACTTCACATTATTATAGCTGTTATAGTAGTCGTTCTTTTTGAGATTGCTGGTTATTTTTTTTTAAATGGTGTTCTTATTATCGAACCATCGAGGTTGCATATTGCAAAGGTTATTTATCAATTTATGGTGGTAAGTACTCTTTTCACCATTATATCAGTTCCTTATGAAGCAGTTATTACTTCTCATGAAAACATGACCTTTTACGCTATACTCGGAATAATTGAGGCAATTTTAAAATTAGGAGTAGCAGTGTATATTACATATAGTACTTATGACCATCTTATGGTATATGGATTACTATTAGCGCTAATATCTATTTTTTTATTAATTTTACGAAGAGTTTATTGTCACTTCAATTATCTGGAATGTGAAATAAATTTCAAAAAATATTTTGATAAGCCACTGTTTAAAAGTATTACAAGTTTTGCTGGTTGGTCCCTTTTAGGGTCGGCCGGCAGCATGCTTGCTAACTATGGACAGGGTATTGTAATCAACCTGTTTTTTGGAACCATAGTAAATGCAGCACAAGGAATAGCCAACCAGGTAAGTGGTCAGTTAGGAGTTTTTTCTACTACATTAATTAAAGCTTTAAATCCGATTATTGCAAAAAGTGAAGGTGCTGGCAATAGAGAGTTAATGATAAAGGCCACACTCATGGGTAGTAAAGTTTCTTTTTTTTTAATGATGGCACTACATATTCCATTTTTGATAGAAATGCCGTACATATTGAATTTATGGTTAAAGAATGTACCTGAATACGCCGTTGTATTTTGTCGTTTATTGCTTATAAGAAATTTGATTGAACAACTTTTTATACCCTTGGTATCTTCTCTTTCGGCACAGGGTAATATTAAAGGTTTTCAAATTGCTTCTTCAGTTTTACTATTATTTCCATTAACAGTATCTTTTATTTTATTTAGATATGGTTTTCCGCCTTACTCTTTATATGTAATATTTATAATTTATTCAATTTTAGCTTCATCTATAATACTTTACTATACCAATAGAAATTTTCAATTGTCCATTAAAGATTTCCTTACAAATGTTTTATTAAGATGTTTGATTTCATTTTTGATTGTTTTTGCAATCGCTTTAATCCCCGTTTTTTTAATAAGTAATAACTTTAATAGTTTAATAACTGTTATTTGCTTAAGCACAAGTCTTTTTATATTTACAGTTTATTATGTTGGCTTTACATTGGAAGAAAGAGAAAAAATTAAGCAAGTTTTGGTTGTAATAACCAATAAAGTAGGTATTAAAAAATTTAAAAATAATGATTAAATAGTTTAAGAATTTTCAATTTTTTAAACACTTACAAAGTATGTTTTCAGTAGTAATACCACTTTATAACAAGGCCCACATCATTCAAAGAACTTTAGATTCGGTTTTTGAGCAGTCTTTTTTAGATTTTGAGGTAATTGTAATTGATGATGGGTCAACTGATAATGGATGTGATCTAATAACAGGTAATGAGAAGTATAAAAGTATTAAACTTATAAAGCAAGCAAATAAAGGTGTTAGTGTAGCTAGAAATAATGGTATAGCCATTGCAAACTTTAATTATGTAGCTCTTTTAGACGGAGATGATGAATGGATGCCTGATTTTTTAGAAAAAATGGCAATTGCAGTGCAGAAATTTCCTGATGCAGGATTCTATGGTTCATCTAGTTGGCATAGAAATATAAATACGGGAGAACAAGCAGAACATACTCCCGAAAAATGTAAGGGTAAAATTCAATTATTTAATTTTTTTGACGATCCTCATATAATGCCACACACAAGTGCTGTTGTTATAAATAAAAAAAACTTTGAAAAAGTTTTTCCAACCGGTGAAGGATTTCCGGCTGGCATGAAATTAATGGAAGATTTAGCCTGTTTTTACCAAATAGCTTTTTTAAATGCTGTGGTATATGTTGGATTTCCTTTAGGTATCAGAAACAACTGTGTAGAAGGACAAGTTACAGGATCTTCAAAACAGGAAAGGGCTATTTTAATAAAATATAATATTGCTTTTTATAATTTAATTTTTTCTGTTTGGAAACAATCAGCCGTTAAGCCTAATAATTATATTCCTTTTTTGAAATATGATTTAAGGTGCGTAATAATATCCTTATTGAGGATAAATGATTTTAAGACAATTAAAAATTTTATTGAAGGTTTAAATCAGGAATGCCGTTCAAATCTTACTATTGTTGAACAAAAGCTATATCCAACTGCCTCAATTAAATTGATATCAATCTTTTATATTTATTGTTCAAAAATTATTTGGAAAATTTCTCATAAAAAATAGCATTTTCATTTATTTTTTATGAGCACCATTATTACTGTGATTTATTGAGTGCAGATTATATATAAAAAATAGTTTTTATACTTGTACAAAAAGGTAAAACAATTATCGATTAGTTTAAAATGAATTTTTTTATACACATAAGTAAATTAAAGAGAAAAATTTGGGGGATTGTTGTTTCTAAAACAAATCAAACGAGTTGGAGTTTTTTAATATACAAAGCATACTGGCATAGTTTATTTTATAAGAATAGTAAGCAAACCATTAACAATAATTACCTGGCATCTATACCCAATCCGGGTGCAGGTATAGGACATCAGATGGCCAATTGGATAGCAGGATATTGGTTTTCAACACAATTTTTTTTAAAATTTGCTCATGTGCCTTTTACCGGAAATAATTGGGAAGAGTTTCTGGGTTTTGGTGAAAAAGAGGAAAAAGTAAATGAGCTGATTTTAAACGGTTATAAAAGGGTGCTGCTCCCACTATTTGATGAATATAATAACAAACAACTTGTAATTATAAGCAATATTATAAAATCTTATAACAACAAAAAGGTTGTTTTTATCACAGAACAAGATCAGGGTTACAAAGATCAGTATGGTATAATGGAACAAATAAAAAACAAATTTTATAATTCCCCTAATAGGATAAATGATGAATTAATTTTTGATACCAATAATTTTAATATTGCAGTTCATATTAGAAGGGGGGATATCACTATAGGACAGGTAAATGGTAACGTTAACTTAAAAAGTCGCTGGCAAAACAATGATTATTTTATTAATGTTTTAAAAAATGTTCTTAAGAATTTGAATCAAAATAAGCCTGTATCAATTTATCTTTTTTCTCAAGGAGAAATTGATGATTTAGCCGATTTTAAACAGTTTGGTAAAATAAATTATTGTTTAGATATGACAGCTAAACAATCTTTTTTGCACATGGTTTTTGCCGATTTACTAATTACAAGCAAAAGTTCATTTTCGTACAAACCAGCTTTAATATCTAATGGTATAAAGGTTTGTCCAAAACTTTTTTGGCATGGTTACCCTGTAAATAAATCCTGGATACTGGCAGACGAAGAAGGATCATTTTCACAAAAAGAATTATAATTAATATGCAGAACGTAAGTATTTTTATATTAAAGGCAACCAGAAATATTTATAAAAAGTTTTGGCCTGCTCCCAAAGTTTTGTCAATAGTTAATAATGACGCAGACTCAGTTGGTTTAATCATTTATAATATTTTAAAAAATGATTCACCCTGTATGATTGCCAGATTTGGCAGTACGGAATTGTCATGCATGATTAATTATGTAGGTACAAAAAATCATACTAATCAAATTTACAGCTACATATCTGGTAAAACGCCTCAATGGTGGTGGCAGCAATCCATTATAGATCAAATGCAACTTTGGAGTGGTTTTTTTCCAGCAACTGTTGAAAAAATAGAACAGTTTTGTAGTTTAATGCTTGCTGATATTCCTCAGGTGGATGTGCTGGGTTTTTATAGAGAAGAAGAAAATTATTTTGACGAATTGCTAGGTAAGCATGAAAAAGTAAATTTTGAGTTATTAAATCCTTATTTTTCTAAAGTTCCCTGGACAAGGGCATTGGAAGGAAAAAAAGTTTTAGTTATACATCCATTTGCACAAACAATTAAAAATCAATATAAAAAAAGAGAACTTCTTTTTTCAAACAATTTATTACCCGCATTTGAATTACATACTATTCAGGCAGTACAAACTATAGCCGGAATAAAATCAGAGTTTAAAGATTGGTTTGATGCTTTAAATTACATGAAACAGCAAATTGATAAAACAGATTATGACATTTGTTTAATAGGTTGTGGCGCATACGGATTTCCTCTTGCTGCACATGTAAAACGGCAGGGTAAAAAAGCAGTCCATTTAGGAGGAAGTTTACAACTTTTATTTGGTATAAGAGGAAAACGCTGGGAAAACGAAAATTATAATCCCATTTATAATTTTTCTAAACTTATTAATGAACATTGGGTAAAACCAGGTGATATAGAAAAGCCTAAAGGAGCAGAAAAAGTTGAAGATGCTTGTTATTGGTAAGTAGAACTTTTAAAAAATAGTATGAAAATAGCAATTGTAGCTCCGTCTCATAAATCTTTTATAACAGAATTTTTACCAAATTATAGCCTTGATATTTTACCGAATGGATATGCAGGAGCTACTTTTGTTGGTACAATAATTAAAGAATTGCTCCAAAGGGGCCATGAAGTTATAGCAGTTACAACCTCTGTTGCTATTGATGATAATTACGAAACAAAAGTATTTCACCACAATACTTTTACGTGGTATGTTGTGCCTGAAAGGCCTCATTCAATAAAATTTAACGGTAAAAAACTTGGTAGAATAATTGATTTATTTTCATTTGAAATAAAATGTATGAGTAATATACTGATTGAATTAAAGCCAGATTTTATACATTCATTTTGGTCTTATGAATTTACTGCTGCTGCTAAATTAACCAATTTGCCATTTTTAGCTACTATAGAAGATAACGCCTTTGTAATACTTAAATATTTAAAAAATTTTTATCGTTTGGGCAGGTTGATAATGTCTGAACGTATTTTGAAGGATATTCGCTTTTTATCTACAGTATCTCCTTATATGGTTAATTATTGTAAAAGAAAGGGCGCAGTAGTAAAGGTAATTCCCAATCCCACCCCCGTTTTATACAATATTGATGATATTAATCATTTTATAGATGATCGTTTTATACATTTCCCCAACTTTAAAATTGTAATGATTAATAATGGTTGGGAGGCTAGAAAGAATGGTAAATCAGGCTTATTAGCGTTTAAAGAATTATTAAATACATATCCGGCATCATCTTTACATCTATTTGGATCGGGTTCCGAAGTTGGTGGACTTGCTGAAATAGATGCAGCGTCGATACAATTGAAAAATGTAAATTTTCATGGAATGGTACCAAAAGATAGTATATTCTCTCATTTAAAAAATGCACATATTTTTCTGCATCCTGCTTTAGAAGAATCTTTTGGAGTTGTTTTAATTGAAGCTATGGCATTGGGAGTACCTGCTATTGGAGGAGAAAAATCTGGTGGAGTGCCATGGGTTGTAAACGATAAAGATTTGTTGGTAGATGTATCAAATTATAAAAAAATTGCCGAAAAGTTACTTCATTTATTATCTGATAAAGATCTATACAAACAAAAATCAATTTCAGCGTTTAATAATGCAAAAAATAAATATTCTAGTAAAATAATAGTAGATAATTTTATAAAATATTATGATGAAATTTTAAGAATTTGGTAAGGTAATTAATAAGTTAACTGTATTTAAATCATCAACTCCTTATTAACGTTACTTCAACACATTATTAAAATAAATTTAATTTTTATTCAAATTATACAAATGTTAACGAAAAAGAATTTAGAATAACTGTTTAATCCCAAATGTATGAATACAGAGCAACTACTTGAGTCACAAGAAACTTCTAATATTTTCACAAGAATTTGGCAAAAATATTTCCCTTACTATCCCATATTTTTAGTTTTGATGCTACTTACATTATTAGCAGCATGGGTTTATAATAAAAAGCGCACCATTTTATATCAAGCCACTGCAACTCTTTTAATAAAAGATGAAAAAAAAGGGATCGGTGACTCGAAAGTTTCAGAAAGTATCAATTTACTATCTAGTAAAAAAATTATAGAGAACGAAACTGAAGTCATAAAATCAAGAGCTATTATGAAACAAGTTGTATATAACTTAAACTTATATGCACCTGTTTATTATATTGGAAAATGGAAAAACATTTCAGCTTATAATATTAGTCCTGTAAATATTGTTGCAAAAAGTCCTGATTCATTATTTGAAACAAGCCAGGTTTCATTCTCTTTTAATTCATCAAAAAAAACAGTAACATTACTTGGGAAAACATTTTCTTTAAATCAATGGATAAACACTTCATGGGGAATAATTAAATTTATTCCTACAAATCATAAAAATTCTGATAATATCCCTTTATTTTTCAATTTAGTAAGTCCAAAAAAAATTGCTAACCAATTATCAAACAGAGTAGTAGTTTTCACCGCCGGCAAACTATCAAGTGTTCTGGATTTATCCTTAACGGATGAAATTCCAAAAAGAGCAGAAAATATTTTAAATGAGGTTATTTATAATTACGATAAAGCTTCATTAAAAGAAAAAAATAATTTAGCATTAAGTACACTTAAATTTTTAGACGAGCGTTTAGCATTCGTTTCAACCGATTTAGATTCAATTGAAAGAAATTTGCAGCAATATCGTACGCAAAAAGGAGCAATTAATTTAAGTACGCAAGGGCAAATGGTTTTACAAAATGTAAGTACCAACGACCAAAAGCTTGAAGGTGTTAAGATGCAGTTGTCTATGCTTAAAGAAGTGGAGAATTATGTAACAGCTAAAAAAGGGGAAGGTGGCATTGTTCCATCAACTGTTGGTATCTCTGATCCATTACTTAATAATTTAATAGAAAGGCTTTATGAAAGTGAATTACAATATGATAAGCTTAGAAAAACAACCGGAGAAAATAATCCTCAACTTGTTGCTATTGCAGATCAAATTGAAAAAATAAAGCCTAGTATTTTAGAAAATATTCGAAGCCAAAAATCGGGGTTAGAATCAAATAAAGTAAATTTATATGCTACCAATAATTCGTTTTCCTCTTTGTTGCAATCGTTACCTAAGCAAGAAAGGGATTTAGTTGATATTAACAGGCAACAAAATATAAAAAGCTCTATTTACAGTTTTTTATTGCAAAAGAGAGAAGAAACTGCTTTGGCAAACGCTTCTATATTATCAGATACGAGGGTTGTAGATAATGCACAGGCTTCTAATTCACAATCAAGCATTGATGATAAAAAAATATATTTAATTGCAATTGTTTTTGCAATAGTAATTGGCGTAGTAATTATTAATGCAAGAGAATTGTTAAATAAAAAAATTCTCTTTAGAAAAGAAATTGAAAGTAAAATAAGCTTTCCTGTAGTTGCAGAAATTTCATTTAAAAAGGCTGGTAGTGCTTTGGTTATTGAATCGGGAAAATCAAGTCAAATTGCAGAAGAATTTAGAATGTTACGAACCTCTTTGCTTTATTTGGGAATAGAAAATAATAATAAAAAATTACTAATTACAAGTACTATTCCTGGCGAAGGCAAGAGTTTTATTACACTTAATTTAGCCTTAAGTCTTGCACTCAGTGGTAAAAAAGTAGTTATTGCAGAGTTTGACTTAAGTAATCCTACAATTTCTATTAAACTTGGATTGTCTTCTAGGGGATTAGGCGTAGCTGACTATTTAGCAGGTGATGCAACTGCAGAGGCTATAATAAGACCTCTGGAAAATTATCCAAACTTATATATTGCTACTGCGGGAACGTTGCCAAAAAATCCCTCCGAATTAATATTAGGAAACCGTACCGATCAATTATTAGAGTATCTTGAAACTAATTTTGCCTATGTATTAGTAGATTCAGCACCAGTTGGATTAATGTCTGACGGTTATGTATTATCTCGGCAGTGCAATGCTACCTTATACGTAATGCGCCACGGACATACACCTAAAAAAGTATTAGATAGATTAGAAAAGAATAATAGAATAAATTACCTCAACAATATCGGTATTGTATTTAATGGTATTAAAAACAGGGGTTTTAGTAAGAACGATTATGGTTATGGCTATGATGGTTATGGATATAATTATGAATATGGTAATAAAAAAAATAAAAAATAGTTTTGGTTATTAATATTTTAGTTTATTAAGCCATTACTCTTTTTTAAACTGATTGGTTTAAAAAGGGATACTAATTTCTGATAATTTGAATTTTCCACTTTTTTTATATGATAGGTATATATATATCATTACAATATCCGGTTATCTAATCTCTTTTTCATAAAGTTTTTTTTCTCGATTTTTTTTAGACGTTACTAATACCTAAGAGAATAAATTTATTTTTTACTTCCTAATATCATTTGTAATTAAGTAAAACTGATTGATTTGTTAATAAAAAAAAATTAATTCCTTCACAACTAAAATTGATGTAAAATATATTGAATGCAGCAAGCAAAAAGAGTAGCAAAAAATACTGGCATATTGTATGGTAAAATGTTAATTACAGTATTTATTTCACTATACACTACAAGGTTGGTTTTAAATGCTTTAGGTACATCAGATTTTGGTTTATTTAATTTGGTTGCAGGTGCAATTACAATGCTGGGCTTTTTAAATAGTTCAATGGCAGCTGCTACTCAACGTTTTATCTCTTATGCACAAGGGGCAGGCGATTTAGAAAGAGTAAAAAAAATTTTTAATGTAAGTGTTCTATTACACATTTGCATAGCTATTATTGTTTTGCTATTATTGGAAATTGCAGGCTATTATTTTTTTGCGGGTTATCTTAATATATCTCCAGACAAATTGTTTGCTGCCAAGGTAATATATCAATGCATGGTGGCAAGTACGCTTTTCACGGTAATTTCAGTTCCGTATGATGCTGTTATCAATGCTCATGAAAATATGTTATTTTTTGCTATTTTAGGCATAGCAGAAGCGGTGTTAAAATTATTAATTGCTTTATATATATTATTATTTGCAAATGACAAACTTGTTATGTACGGAATTTTAATGGCGGTAACTTCTATTACTTTGCTTTTAATATCTCGTTCCTTTTGTAAACGAAAATACAAGGAATGTTCTATTGATTTTAAAAACTACTATGATAAAAGTTTAATGAAGGAAATGGCAACATTTGCTTCATGGTCATTATTAGGAGCCTCATCTAGTATGATTGCTTTAAATGGGCAAGGTATTGTTCTTAATTTGTTTTTTGGAACCATTGCAAATGCTGCTTTAGGTATAGCTAATCAAATAAGCGGCCAATTAGGGGCCTTTGCAACAAATATGTTGAGAGCTTTAAATCCAATTATAGCAAAGAGTGAGGGTGCCGGTGATAGAATTACAATGATTCGATTTTCGATGACTGGCAGTAAAATTTCTTTTTTTTTATTAATGATTTTTTATATCCCTGTATTATTAGAAATGCCTTATATCCTTTCTGTTTGGCTTAAAATAATCCCTCCATATACAATTATTTTTTGCATACTAATTTTGGTAAGAAATTTAATTGAACAGTTCTATATGACTTTAACTGCTTCAATAAGAGCAGTAGGCAAAATTCTGCTATATGAAGTTATTACATCTATTTTATTAATAGCCCCCTTTTTGGTAAGTTACTTATTATTCTCCTGGCATTATCCACCTTACTTTATGTATGTATCTGTTATTTTTTTTACAGCAATTTTATGTGGAGTTGTAATTTATTTTGCCAACTTATATTGCAGCCTTTCTATTAGGCAATATTTAGTAAACGTTGTTCTTCGTTGTATTGTTAGCTTTCTTATTGTTCTATTAATAGCATGCATTCCTCATTACTTTACTGCAGCCCCATTGCCAAGGCTTATTTTAGTTTGTGCGGTAACAGGCATTGCTTATTGTTTTATAGTTTGGCATTTGGGGCTTGATAAAAACGAAAAAGCTTTGTTTAAAAAATTATTACAACCACTTAAAAGTTTTATTCGTGTAACCTAACAATAATACTTTTATTGTTTTAATATAATGAAAATAATATTCGCAAAAGGACAGACTTGTAACCAGTTTTGGATTTACACAAATTTTATTGCAGAAGCCTTGGAAAATAAAGAACAGATAGCTTTTTGGCTTCCGGATATTACTATTAATAGCTTTCCACATCTTTACGATTCAATTTTAATTAAATATCCACTATACTCAAAGAGACTTTCCAAACTTATTGGATATAAATTTTACATTAAGTCTGTATCTACTATATTTTGTAATAAATATTTTATCAAACTTTTAAAAATATTTTTTAAAGTTTTTCCTGTACATGAATTTATTGTGGCAGATGTATTTACTAAAAAGAGTTCTTTTAGAGTTAAATATCTAGAGCAAATAAAGAGAATATTTACACCAGAAATAAATATTTTAAACGAAGTAAATTATTTCTTAAAAAGTATAAAAGGGGAAAACCAAATTTTAATTGGTGTTCATATACGATATGGTGATTACAGGCAGTTTGAAAACGGTAAATACTTTTATTCTGTTGCTCAATATAAGATTGTACTAGACAGAATAGCTGAAATTTTTAAGAGCAGGGATGTAGTATTTTTTGTTGCATGTAGTGAAGCTGTAAGTTTAAAAGAGTTTGCAGCAATAAATTATAAGGTTTTGCCCAATACATCTGCTATGAAAGATTTATATTGTTTAAGCAAAGCTGACTTTATTGTAGGGCCGCCATCAACATTTTCTGCCTGGGCTTCGTTGTATGGCGATATCCCGATTTATTTTATAGAAAATATTGTTAAGCAATTTGATATAGTAGATTTTACACCAATACAAAAAGTATGGTTTTAATGAAGTATACTTTTCTGAATATGTGGCTTTTTAAGCTTTTTACTTTTTAATATTAATACTTTTTAATGAAAATAGCTGTTGTTGCTTCTTCGGACAGGTCTTTTATACAATTTTTTCTACCTAATTATAATTTTAACGATCTCCCAATTGGCTTTGAGGGCTCACCGTTTATTGGAACACTTATAAATTCGTTATTAAAGGATAATAATGAGGTATTTGCTATTACGATTACAAAAGCAATTAACAATGATTATGCAATTAAAAAATTTAATTGTAAAAATTTTACATGGCTTGTAGTTCCTTGCCGCCCATTCTCAATTAGAAATAATGGTAAAAAGGCAGGAAGAATTATAGATTTATACCGTTACGAAATAACACAGCTAACAAATGCAATTTTAGAAGTTTCACCAGATTTTGTTCATGCACATTGGTCTTATGAATTTGCAGGAGCTGCCATTAAATGTAAGTTGCCTTATTTAATTACCGTTCACGATAATTCGTGGAAAATCTTTTGTTATTTCAGAAATTTATATCGTTTCGGAAAATTTCTTATGTCAGAAATTTATTTAAGAAAAGCATTATTTACCTCTACCGTTTCTCCATACATGTTTCCTTATTTAAAAAGTAGATGTAAAGAAGTAAAAATTATACCAAACCCTACTCCAATAAAAATTAATGAAAATCAATTACAAAAACTAATTAAATATAAGTCCAATACGTTATTAACTGCCAAAATAGTTATGATCAATAATGGATGGGATAAAAGAAAAAATGGCTTTTTTGGATTACAGGTATTTAAAAAAATAAAACAAAAATTGCCTTTAGCGAGCTTGCATTTGTTAGGCCATGGTACAGAAATGAATGGTTTAGCATGGCAAGATGTACAAAAATTACAACTACAGGATGTTTTTTTTTATGGATCTTTAAAGCATGTTGATGTAGAAAATCATTTAGTTGATGCTCATTTATTAATTCATCCTTCATTAGAAGAGTCCTTTGGTGTAGTATTAATTGAAGCCATGTCTTATGGTGTTCCTACAATAGGTGGTAGCAAGTCTGGTGCTGTTCCATGGGTAATAAATAATGAACAACTTTTGGCAGATTGTAATAACTTGGTTGATTTTAGTAAAAAGATAGAATATTTATTATTAAACCAACATATTTATGAATCAATTTCAAATACCTGTTATCAAAATGTAGTAAGTAGATTTTCTGATAAAGCTGTATATGATAATTATAGAATTTATTATTTAGAAATTTTAAATTTTTTTAAATCTGTTAAATCGAAATAAAATTAGAGAATAAAAATGACTATTTCATTTATATATAAGGCATTTAGGAGTTTAAAAATAAAACTTTACTCTCCACTATATACTCCAATTGCCAAATTTTTACTTTACTTAAATGATGTAAACTTTGGTGAAAATTTAAAAGTCAGGGGTTTAATAAGGGTAATTGTAACTCGGAAAGGTTCACTTACAATTGGTAATAATTTAAGTATTAATAGTGGAAACAATTACAATTTAATAGGACGTCAACAAACAAATACTTTTTGGGTTGATGGGGAGTTAATTATTGGTAACAATGTTGGTATTAGTACTTCAGCAATAATATGTAAGTATAAAATTACAATAGGGGATAATGTAACCATTGGCGGAAATACAGTTATATATGATACAGATTTTCATAATTTGGATCCATTATTAAGAGCTAACAAAGAAAAAGACATGGTAACTGCCGCAAAAAAGCCAGTTTTTATACAAAACAATGTATTTATAGGCGCTCATACATCCATACTTAAAGGAGTTACAATTGGCGAAAATAGTATTATAGGGGCTTGCTCTTTAATCTCAAAAAATATTCCTTCAAACGAAATCTGGGCAGGTAATCCAGCTAAATTCATAAAAAAATTATGAACAGAGTCGAAATAAGATACTTGCTTCTATTCCTTGTGTATTCTATTTTTTTAATAGCAATTTATACAATTGTACCTTATTCAAAAATTTCTATATCTAATACGTTTTTGTGGTGGACAATAAATTATTCAATTATTATTGCCTTTTTTATTTATAAGTTTCTATTCTACAAACAAGGGGATGGAACTTATTTAAATTATGTTTCCTACTATATTATTTGGAGTATAATTTGTATTATCAGGGGAGGGTTAGAAGCTGACGCTTACTGGGACTGGAAATATCTTGCCAATAACGCTATATGTTTATTACTACCTATAATTGCTTTCGCTTTTACTAATATTTCTTTAGTTAAAATAACATTAAATACCTATTTAAAAATTGTTTTACCTCTATTCGGAATAATAATTTTTTTAATTACAACAGATATCTATGGCTTTTACTTAAGCCCGGTAGGAATTTTGATGTTATTTTTTCCGGCATTACCTAAAAAAGCCAAAGTTGGTGCACTTTTTATTACTGCATTTGTACTGGTTATTGATTTAGGGGCAAGGAGTAATGTGATTAAATTTGCGGTGCCTCTAATATTTATGACTGGTTTTTATTTTAAAGAAAAAATATCAAACGGTCTTCTCGAAATTGTTAGAAAAGCTTTTTTTATTATTCCTATAGTTTTCTTTATATTGGCCTTATCCGAGGTTTTTAATATTTTTAATATAAAGCAGTATTCTACCATTGAATTTACTCAATCAAGGGTTGGCAATGATGGTGAAACAGGGGAAGATGATATTTCTGCTGATACAAGAACTGGTTTATATGAGGAGGTTTTAAACTCAGCAAAAAAAAATGATTATATGTGGTTAGGCAGAACACCTGCAAGAGGAAATGACTCAAACGTTTTTTATGATGCAATTTTTATTACTGGCAGGGCAGAAAGAATGAGTAATGAGGTAGGTATTCTCAATGTTTTTACCTGGACTGGTATTATTGGGGTGGTTTTATATATGTTAGTTTTTTATAGTGCGTCTTATGTAGCGCTTCACAATTCAAATAATTTTTACTGCAAGATAATTTCCATTTATATTTCTTTTCGCTGGCTATTTTGCTGGGTTGAAGATATCAATGACTTTACTTTAAACATGTTTATGTTATGGCTTTTAATAGGATTAGTTAATGCTAAAAGCTTTAGAGAAATGTCTGATTTAGAAGTTACTGAATGGGTTAAACAAATATTTATTTTTAATAAAAAAAGGTACTTCGAATAAACAGTTTTTAAATTAAAATTAATTATCCCAAACTATATCAATAGTTAAAATAACTTTTATTTAAATTATCTATATAAATAAATTACCCACTTCAAAAAATGATTATTTCAAAAACTAAAATACTCCTTTCCGCTTTTGCTTGTGATCCAAAAGAAGGATCAGAAAAAGGGAATGGGTGGAATTGGGCTGTAGGCTTATCTAAAGAGGGGTATGAAGTTCATTGTTTAACAAGAGACATTGCTAAAAATAGTATTAATCAAATGGATGAAGCAAAAAACATTGTTTTCCATTTTATTAAATTACCCTTAGGCTTGGAGAAGCTATATGGAAAATCTCAGGCTTTTATGTATTTATATTATTTAATATGGCAATATATAGCTTATGTAAAGGGTAAAAAATTAAACAAAGTAATAAACTTTAAGTTAGTACACCATGTAACCTGGGGTAGTGTTCAGTTAGGTTCTTTTATGTATAAACTACCAATACCCTTAATATTTGGTCCTGCAGGTGGAGGACAATCTGCTCCTGCCGCTTTTAAAAAATATTTTACAACAGGGTGGCTTCCAGAAGAAAAGCGTAATAAGGTATCTACACTTTTATTAAAATTTAATCCTGCTTCAAAAAAAATGTATGCTGCTGCCCATGCTATGTGGGTTTCTAATCCTGATACAGCGAAACTCGTAAAAAGTAATGGTGGTACAAACGTATTTAGTACCCTTGATGCTGCATTACCAAATTCTTTTTTTCCAGAATCATTTACACCCAAAAAAAATATAGGTAATACGTTAAAGCTTTTGTGGGTTGGCAGGTTTATGCCACGAAAGGGTATTTTGCTTGTTGTAGATGTTATGAATACTCTTAAGCATATTCCCGAAATTTCTTTAACTGTAGTTGGCGATGGCGAACAAAAAGAAGAATTTTTAAATATGATTAATAAGTATGGCCTGGGTGAAAAAGTATTTTGGAAAGGCAAAATACCTTTTGAGAAAGTGAAAGAATTTTATGAAACGCACGATGCTTTTCTCTTTACGTCACTTCGTGATTCTTGTCCTGCCCAGTTAATTGAAGCAATGGCTTATGGCTTGCCTATTATTACTATTAACCTACACGGGCAATCTTTTATTGTAAATGATGATACGGGTTTTAGGTGTAAGTGTGCAACTCCGGAAGAGGCAATAGCTGAATTAAATGATAGTATTTTAAAATTATATAATGACCCTGATTTACTTACTAAAATGAGTATCGCAGCCCATGAGTTTGCACTAATGCAAACTTGGAATAAAAAAATTACAACAATTATTAACAAATGTTATAAATTTTAATATTTATTTTATACAATTAAAATAACTAATAAATAAACATTTTAAATTAAATATGGAAAAAATTGCTATACTTTTAACTTGCTTTAACAGAAAAGAAAAAACCTTAGCCTGCCTTCGTGCTATTTATAATCAAAATAATCTTGATATAAATATATTCTTGGATATTTATTTAGTTAATGACGGTTCTACAGATGGTACACAGGATGCAGTTGAAAAATATTTTCCTTTAGTAAATATTATTAATGGAGATGGAAAGCTGTTTTGGGCTGGAGGTATGCGACTTGCATGGCAAACTGCTATAAATGCAGATAAATATGAGTATTATTTATTATTAAATGACGATACAATTTTATCAACCGAAACGCTTAGTCTATTAATAAAAAGTAATAAAGAATTAACTAAAAAACTGCTTACCCACGGAATATCAATTGGTACAACTGCAGATGAGGTTACAGGAAAAATAACTTACGGTGGCAATAAATTAACGGGGAAAATATTCCCCTCATCGCAAAAAGTATATGATAATATTGAAGCAGTAGAATGTGATATGGGTAATGCTAATATTATGCTTGTTTCAAAAGTTGTTTCAGATAAAATAGGTACTCTATCAGATAAATTTACACATGGAATTGCTGATTATGACTACACACTTCGATCGAAAAAGGCAGGTTTTTGGGTTATGGTAGCCCCGGGAATAAGTGGTATTTGTTCGGATGATCATGGGAAATCCTGGAAAGGAAGCAATGTTTCGTTATCTGATAGAATTAAATTTTTATATAGTCCTAAAGGATTATCCTATAAAGAATATCTTTATTTTATAAAAGTACATTTCCCTTTAAATCTACCATTTGCTTTTTTTAAATTATGGCTCAAAACTCTTTTGCCTTTCGTTTATGATAGGTTTAAAAAAGTTTAAGTAAGCTTCTGAATATTTTACAACTAATAAATTTCTTTTAATTTTGTTTTTTTAACAATTCAATAAATTGTTACATCTCATGGAAAATACACCATTGGCACCTATTTTGCTTTTTACATATAAGCGACTTGATACATTAAAAAAAACTGTAAGAGCGTTAGAAGCTAATTCTTTATCTGGGGATTCAATTTTATATGTTTTTTCTGATGCGGCTAAAACCGAAAAGGATCAGTCAATTATTAATGAAGTGCGTAGATATATTAAAACTATCAGTGGTTTTAAAACATTAATTATAATTGAAAACGAAACAAATAAAGGTTTAGCAACTTCTATTATTGATGGAGTAACTAATGTATTGAAAGATTATACATCGGTTATTGTGCTGGAAGATGATTTAATTTCTACCCCTAATTTTTTAAATTTTATGAATACTGCCCTTGTGGAATATGAAAATAAAAAAACTGTATTTTCAATTTCCGGGTATTCGTTTAATTTAGGTAAAGATGAAAACGATAAATATGATGCTTATTTTTTAAACCGGGGTTGGTCTTGGGGTTGGGCTACCTGGAAGGATAGATGGGATAATGTAGATTGGAATATAAAAGATTATAATAACTTTCTTACAGATAAAGCAAAACAGAAATCTTTTGCAAAAGGAGGATCTGATTTAAATAAAATGTTACATAAACAAATGACCGGAAATTTAGATTCATGGGCTGTCAGGTGGTTTTATAATCAATTTAATTTAAGTGGACTCACATTATATCCAGTTTATTCAAAAGTATTTAATGATGGATTTGATAGTGAAGCCACGCATACAAAAGGTTCAAATAAGCGTTATCAACCAAAGTTAGATGACACAAATTTTGCTAATTTTAATTATCCGCAAAATGTTAAAGTAGGTGACTTTTATCAAAAAAAGTTTCAAAATAAAATGGGAATTAAATCAAGGATTTTATCAAAAATTGACAATTTACTTAAAAAAGTATTTTAAAATGGTTTTTTAAAACATTTTTTGTATTAATACAACTAAAGTATTTAATATATAAATTTTTTTAATAAAATATAAAAAATATTTTACATTATGTTTTATGATTTTAAAAATAATATACAAAAATGATCAAATGTAAATATATTTAAAAACTTACTTATTATTTATTTACCAAACTTTCGTAATTTATTTAATGCTTAAACTTATAAAAAAAATTAGATTATTCTTCCTTGTCCATTTTCTATGGAGAAGGTTTTCTATAGGAAAAAAGTTTCATGCTGGTCTTCGGGTAAGATTATGGGCAAAAAAAACATTAGTCATTGGAGATTATTTTTATATAGGTAGAGATTCTCAAATTGAATGTGATTGTATTATTGGCAAATATGTTATTTTAGGTAATAAAGTAGGCATTGTTGGTCGTTACGATCATTTTTACCAACAAACGGGTATTCCAACTCGATTAGCTTCTCAAATTAGAGATAAGGATTATATTTGGAAGGGTGTTGATTCTATTACTATTATTGAAGATGATGTATGGATTGGATATGGATCTACTATAATGGGAGGGGTTAAAATAGGCACTGGTAGTATAATTGCTGCGGCTTCTGTAGTAACAAAAGATGTTGAACCGTATAGTATTTATGGCGGTTGTCCTGCAAAAAAAATTAAAGATAGGTTTGATAATGAAGAAGATTTAGCAAAACACATTAACAATATTAGTAAATTTATTGAAAAATAAATTCTTGAAAAATACGTTTTAAAAGTATACTTATTTTTTTACTAAAATTTGCAACTATTGAATTCATTAGCACCCATTTGTCTTTTTGCTTATAACAGGTTACATACTTTACAAAGAACGGTTGAGGCTTTACAAAAATGCGAAGAATCAAAAGATTCAATTTTATATTTATTCTGTGATGGAATTAAAAATGAAGTGGATAAAGAAAATGTGAAGGATGTTAGAAATTATCTTAAAAGTATTACAGGGTTTAAACATATAGAGTTGTATATTAAGGAACATAATATAGGAGTATCTGCAATTATTATTGAAGGTATAAGCAATACTTTGTTAAAGCATGATAAGGTAATTATTATTGAAGATGACATTGTTGTAAGTCAGAATTTTCTACAGTTTATGAACCAATCTTTAGATTATTATCAAAATAATCCACAGGTACTCTCTATAAGCGGTTTTAGCATACCAATAAAATTTAAGTCAAATTTCGTTCATGATGTTTATGTTCTTCCAAGAACATGTTCATGGGGGTGGGGTATATGGAAAAATAAATGGGAAAATATTGATTGGTCAGTTGCTGATTTTAAAAATTTTAGTAAAAACAAAAAAGAGATAAAAAAATTTAACCAAGGCGGAACTGATATGTACAAGATGCTTTGGAAGCAGATGAATGGTAAAATTGATGCATGGGATATAAGGATTAGTTATCACCAATATAAGATAGATGCTTTTACAATTTACCCGGTTATTTCAAAAGCAATTAATATAGGATTTGATAGCATGGCTAGTAATTGTAAAGGTTATAATCGTTATATTACTACTCTAGATACTAAAATTTATCAAGAGTTTATGCTCCCTTCAATTGTGTTTATTGACCCTTTTATTTTAAAGCAATTTCAAGCATTTTATTCCTTAAAAAGTAGATTTAAGGGAAGGGTAAAAACTGAGATTCTGCTTTTTAGGCAACGGTTTAATATATAAGTATCGTATATCTTATGAGGTGTATGGTAAAAATAAAATTTAAAGTATAATTTAAAAAAATAGTAATGGATCATTCACTATTAGCATCTTACAAAAATATTTTTTGCGATGATTTAATAAATATTCCGGAGAAAAAAATACTTATTAACACTATCAATGCACATTCATTTAATATTACTTTAATTGATAGTGTTTTCAACAAAAGTTTACATGAGGCAAGCGTATTATTGCCAGATGGAATAAGCGTAGTATGGGCATTACGGTTTTTAACCGGAAAAAAATTGCACAAAATTGCAGGCATCGACTTATTTAAGTATGAAATGGAACGCATGAATCAGCTACATGCCAAATGTTTTTTTTTAGGAAGTACACCCAAAATTTTAGATAAAATTACAGCTAAAGCAAAAAAAGATTTTCCTAATGCCCGTGTATATACTTATTCGCCACCATACAAGGCAGAATTTTCAGATGTAGACACAGAATCAATGTTATTAGCAATAAATAATGTGCAGCCAGATGTTTTATTTATTGGTATGACAGCTCCTAAACAGGAAAAATGGGCTTATGAAAATTTTAATAAAATTGATGCAATACATATCTGTAGCATAGGTGCTGTATTTGATTTTTATGCAGGAAATATAAAAAGAGCGCCTGAATGGATTATTAAAATTGGTTTTGAATGGTGCTATCGATTATTTTCGGAGCCAAAAAGAATGTGGAAACGCTATTTAATAGGAAATACAGTATTTGTAAAAAGTATTTTAAAAGAGAAGTTTACCAAAAACATAAATGCTGGATAATCTTTATTTTTTTCTTGCTTAATT
This sequence comes from Chitinophagales bacterium, assembly GCA_038234405.1. Classification (GTDB taxonomy): domain Bacteria; phylum Bacteroidota; class Bacteroidia; order Chitinophagales; family Chitinophagaceae; genus Ferruginibacter. The sequence continues at coordinate 5,296 of JBBQTZ010000032.1, read as the reverse complement.
TATTTGTTTTATTAACTTTAGAAACATTTTCCTTAAAAGATTGCTGCTTCATTTACAAAAAAGACAAACAGTAAGTTTAACGTCGCTATTATAAATGAAAATAATTACTACAAGTTGGGATGATGGTTCAATACAAGATTTAAAACTAGCAGAAATTTTAGACAAGTATAACCTTCAGGCAACGTTTTATATACCTAAAAAAAATATTGAACGGCCTGTTATTGGTGAATATCTAATAAAAGAGCTATCAACTAAATTTGAAATTGGTGGTCACACACTTAATCATGTTTTTTTAACTACTGTACCTTTAGCAATACAGTGGCAAGAGATTGAAGGGTGCTTTAATTGGTTGAATGAAGTTGTTGGCTTTGCCCCTAAAAGTTTTTGTGCTCCTAAAGGTTTATATACGAATGATATTTTGGAAATAGTTAAAAAAGTGGGTTTCACGCATTTGCGTACTACTCACTTACTAAATGTTACTGGAATTACACAAAATAGTATTTTGCCTCTAATGCATACTACTGTTCAAATGTATCAACATTCAAAGTTTACCTATTTTAAACATTTAATAAAAAGAAGAAAAATAAGTACACTTATTTCCTGGTTTAAATTACATTCAGAAAATGAAATAGTAAAGCTTACAGAAAAAAAATTAGAATCTATACATTTTAATAAAGCTGGGTGTTTTCATTTATGGGGACATTCATGGGAAATTGAGGAGCATGATTTATGGAGTAAATTAGAAGCTGTATGCAAAGTATTAGGCAATCAGCAAGATTTTGTATATATGAAAAACAATCAAATTATTAATTTTTAATGGGTTATAAAATTTTATTAATACATACTCGATACAGATTAAGCGGTGGAGAAGATCGGGTTCTTGAAAACGAAGCTAATTTGCTTGCAGAAAGAGGGCATAATATTGAAATTTTAACATTTGATAATACTAACTATTCAAACGTAAAATTTCTCTTTTTTCTATTCAACATTTTTTCATATTTTAGAGTATATTATAAAATTAAAAAATGTAAACCTGATATTGTTCATGTTCACAATTTTTTTTTCGCAGCTTCCCCTTCTATTTTATACGCAATTAAATTGTTTAAATTACCCTTAATACTTACTACGCATAATTTTCGATTTATTTGCCCTTCTGCAGTTTTGTCACTAAAAGGTAAATTGTATGAATATTCTTTAAATAAATCTTTTCCATGGAAAGCTATACGGGATAATGCTTACAAGAATTCTCTTTTGGCAAGTTTATGGGTTAGTAGTATTTATTGGTTTCATAATAAAATAGGCACCTGGAAATTGATTGATACACTCATAATACCAAATCCTTATGCAAGCTTTCTTTATGCAAGCCAAAAAAGTTTGTTGTTAAATAATGATTTAGTTTCTAAAGCTAACTTTATAACAGATCCGGGATTTTCTAACGTAAAAAGAAGTGAGGATTTTGTTTTTATTGGAAGGTTAAGTGAAGAAAAAGGTATTCAAATGATGCTAACCGCATTTGAAGGTAGCTCAAAATCTTTTCATATTTATGGCGAGGGACCGTTATTAGATGATGTTCTAACAGCTTGTAAACTTAATAAGAACATACATTATTGGGGATTTATTCCCAAAGAAGAAGTATTGAGAATCTTAAGTTCATGTGCTGCTATTATAATCCCTTCTGTATGCATGGAAATGACCTCTTTAATATTAATTGAAGCATTGGCATGTGGTACCCCTGTAGTTGTATCAAAAATAAAAACTTTTGAAGAGTACATTATATCAATGAAAACTGGTTTGTTATTTGAGCAAGATAACGCTCAGTCACTAATAAAAGCTCTAGACACCTTTGCATGTTTACCAGAAACTCTTAAAGTATCAATGGGGCACAATTGCAGAAATTTATATTTGGAAAGTTTTACACCGGATAATACCTATAAAGTTTTAATGGATGTTTACAAAAGAAATATTGAATGTGCTACAAAATAATTTTTATTAAATGTTGTTTTCTTTTATTATTTGTTTTTTTTATTACACTTTACAATATATTTTTATCAATACTTAACCTTAATAATGAAATTTTATAAAAAAATATATTTATTAAAGTCGTATCAATGTTGGTTTAAAGATGAATGGACGCTAAGTCATTTTTTTTCGTTTGTGGCTTTCTTACACATCAAACAAGGGAATATCAAAAATTCACTTTGTTTTCAAGAAAATTCTCATACTCTTGAAATAGACTTACGCCAGGATTTAAATGTTATTTACTCAAAATTTGCAAAACAAGTTCGGCAACAAACAACACAAGCCGTTCAAGAGGGAATTACTTACCAATTTCATGAAGACATAAAAGGCTTTGAAACATTTTTTAATGATTTTGCATCCAAAAAAGGTATTTTTTTAACAAGTGAGCGAAGATTAACAGAGATGATGCCATATCTTAAATTAGTTTATGCAATTAAAGATGATTCTATTTTGGCTGCACACAGTTATATTTTTGACAAAGAAGTAGGTATTGTTCGTCATTTTCACTCAAGCACCAGAAATTCTGATGATAAATTTGATAATAAATTTATAGGAAAAGCCAATAAATTTTTAACCTGTAAATGTATTGAGCATTTTAAAAATGAGGGTTTCGCTACTTTTGATGCTGGAGGTGTTGAATATCCTCCGCAAGGAAAAGTTACCACAGGCATTTACAATTATAAAATGTTGTTTGGTGGCGTGTTAGTTACTTGCTATAATTATTACACTCCACTGTATTACCTACTAAAACTTGTGGGCAAATATTTTTGGGTACTGGGAAAAAAAACAACAGTATAAATTGTAATAAATTGAACTCTAAATTTTCTTTTAAATGCAATTTTCCAACACTTTAAAATAAAAAAAGTACTCAGTCACCATAATTCTTATCCCTTAAAAGTTTATAAAATTAAAATTGCACCATTGATGGTGCATTTTTAATTTTATAAACTTTTCGCCTTGCAATTTTTTTAGTATTAAGCCTGCAATTTTAACTTAGGTTATGTTGCTGAAAATCAATTACAGCCTCTTCTAAATATATTAGGAATTGTAAAGCTAAGCTGCAAACCAGTATACTTTTTTACTTAATTGGGCACTATTTTTTTGTAAAAAATAAATTAAACCCCTTGTGTCCATTATAACCCTTTACAAAAATTTTTACTGCAAAGTGGATTAAATTTAAAATCTTAAAAACATTTAACGATTAAAGTAATATCTGCCTTCCTTTTTCCTTTTTTTAATTTTTATTTTGTAAATTTGCTTTCAGTCTAAAATTAAAATATCTTCAAATTTTAGCTATTGTAGTTTTTAATCTCTGAATCCAATCCCTCTGAAGTTGCTGTAATTTGCTTAATTTATTTATAATTTAAACCACAACTTTATGTACAACTTTACATCCACCCGTATGCAAACATTACAAGTAAAATATAATTTTACTTCAATTTTTGTTTCAGTTTTCCTCCTTTTTGTTTCAATTTCCAGCATTGCTCAATCAACTGGCATTGCTGTGCCTGGCTCACCTTTAACAGCGCCACAACAATTTACAACTAATCTTATAGCTGTAAACGACGGTGGTAATGTTACGGTTGATGGCAATATTGTAATACTCGACAATACTTTTTCTAATAGCGTAAATGCCGCCGATGCAGTAAAAACATTGCGTAACCCCGGTGAAAACTTCGACCTTATTAGAGATGGAGTGGTGTTATTGCTTGAACAAAGAAATCTGGTAGTAATATCAGATACGCTTTTTTACCAAATGAGTAATTTAAAAGCGCAAAATTATCTGCTAGAATTTTTTCCGATCAATATGAATTTACCAGGCTTAACAGCCATTTTGGTAGATAAGTATCTTAATGTTAGAACTCCTGTTAATATGAATACAGCTCCAGTCTACTATTCATTCTTAGTAAGTGGAGATCCTGGTTCTTTTGCCGCTGATCGTTTTATGCTAATATTATTTCAAACAGGGTTTGCTCCGTTACCAGTAAATTTTATAAGTGTTGCAGCAAATAAAATCAACAATGGCATATTGGTTAACTGGAAAGTAGCTGCCGAAAGAAATATACGTAATTACAGTATTGAAAAATCTACCAATGGCCGTAGTTTTAATACTGTTGGTAATGTGGCTGCTGCTAACATTGGCAACAATGACAGGGTATATAGTTTTACTGATGCAGCAGTACAAAATGGCACAGTTTTTTATAGAATCAAGAGCATTGGCAATAGTGATATTGTTACCTATTCATCTATAGCAAAAGTGAGCAGTGGTTCTGTAAAAGCAGCCATTTCAGTATCACCAAATCCAGTGGTGGGTAATATTATTAACCTGAACCTTGTAAAATCTGTCACTGGTAGATATGAAGTTAATTTATTCACTACAAACGGGAGATTAGTATATTCCAACAGAATACAACATGCTGGCGGTAATGCAAATTTTCCATTAACACTTCCATCAAGGGTAGCGAACGGTTCTTATATACTAAATATAATTACACCTGAAAATCTTAGACAGTCTCAAATACTTTTGGTAGGAGCTGGAGAATAGTTTTTTAAATACAATATTGATCACCAGGTTATTCATACTAGCCTGGTGATTTTTTTTATGAAATTCTATCTGAATAAATCCTAAAATGCTAACCATTATGGTTGATAAAACAAGGTTATTTTACCATTATTTCATTACTTTCTTTTACTTTAAAATGACTGGCGAAGCTTCATCCCAAATTTTGCAGTTAAAAATATATTACTGTTTCTAACTTCTCCACTGTTAAGCATTTCAGAACATTATTTAAAATCAAAATACTTTACTTTTATTTGCCATAAAATAACCTGAAACGCTGGTCTTTCTTGTGGGTTAATCCTTCTTTACAAATGCAACTGCAAAATTTTATTTAACCCAACTTAAGTTTTTGAAATTTATTGTACACAAGTAAATATCGAAGATAAAAGGCTACTTAAACAGGGCTAAGCTAACTTTAGTGTATTGAATAGTTGTGTTGATATTTTAAAGTGTATGCTGCTTATTTTTTATCTCACCAATACAGCATAACCTCTTCTTGTAATTAGCTCGCCAGTAAAGGTTTCGCCCTGGGCTATCCATACAAATGTTGCCGGATCTTGTGGGTTGCCTTTAAATGTACCATCCCAACCTTTATTTAATGTTGTGGTAGAAAATATCAATTGACCAAGGCGGTTATACACTCTAAAATAGTTGATAGATTTCATTCCTAATGCAACAGGTCTTAGTACTTCATTAGTTCCATCTCCATTGGGCGAA